>CAIKHC010000182.1 GCA_903827085.1 uncultured Candidatus Nemicrothrix sp.
GATTTCGGCGTTGCGTTGTTCCACAGTGTTCTGCGCACGCTCGATGGCTTTGCTGACCATCTTCGCTTCAATCGGTACGTCGTCATCGAGCGTTTTGCCCATGACCCAGTTCATTGCCCCGGTGGCAAACAGGCGCATCAGGTCGTCTTCAAGCGACAGGTAGAAACGGCTCTCGCCCGGATCACCCTGACGACCGGAACGACCACGCAACTGGTTATCGATCCGACGACTCTCATGACGCTCGGTACCGAGGACGTAAAGACCGCCAAGTTCGCG
This sequence comes from uncultured Candidatus Nemicrothrix sp., assembly GCA_903827085.1. GTDB lineage: Bacteria > Actinomycetota > Acidimicrobiia > Acidimicrobiales > Acidimicrobilacustridaceae > Acidimicrobilacustris > Acidimicrobilacustris europaeus. Next base: position 277 of record CAIKHC010000182.1, read on the forward strand.
AACCTTGTCTCCGCCTTCACGACACTCTGGCTCATGAAGCGCTAAGAGTTCAACGAGTCGAGCCTGGCCTTCTTCGGTGTCGGGATCGATACCTTCGGCAGCGAGGTCACGTGCAGCCAAACCCTCTGCGTTTCCACCCAGCAAAATATCGACACCTCGACCAGCCATATTGGTGGCGACAGTGACTGCGCCCAAACGACCAGCTTGAGCAACGATGTCGGCTTCACGGAAGTGAAGTTTTGCATTCAGGATTTCGTGAGCGACTCCACGCTTGTTGAGGTAGCGCGACAGCGTCTCGGACTTTTCGACGGAAATTGTGCCGACAAGCACGGGTTGTCCCGCAGCGCTTCGTTCCGCAATGTCATCGACAACGGCATTGAATTTCGCGTCTTCGCTCTTGTAAATGAGATCGCCCTTATCGAGACGAACCATTGGTCGATGGGTTGGGATAGGCACCACATGAAGGTTGTAGGTCGCGAGAAATTCAGAGGCTTCGGTTTCGGCGGTTCCGGTCATGCCGGCCAACTTGTCGTACATCCGGAAGTAATTCTGCAGAGTGACCGTCGCGAGAGTTTGATTCTCTTCCTCGATCTTCACTCCCTCTTTCGCCTCTACCGCCTGGTGGAGACCTTCTGACCAGCGACGGCCATCAAGGATGCGACCAGTGAATTCATCGACGATCTTGACTTGGCCTTGTTGGACCACATACTCCTTGTCGCGCTTGAAGAGTTCCTTCGCCCGCAACGCCGCTTGCAATTGGTGCACGAGATTTTGCGAAACCTCGTCGTACATGTTGTCGACGCCAAGTGCTCGCTCGACCGCCTCGACACCTTCGTCGGTGGGAGCAACTGTTCGCTTCTCTTCGTCGACGTCGTAGTGAACGTCGCGTTTCAGGCCTCGGACAATCGAAGCGAACTGGTAATAGATCTTCGCGGCGTCGGCGATGCGGCCGGAGATAATGAGTGGAGTTCGCGCTTCGTCAATGAGGATCGAGTCGATTTCGTCGACGATGCAATAGGAGCGACCGCGCTGCACCTGCTCGGCACGACTCATGGACATGTTGTCGCGCAGATAATCGAAACCAAACTCATTGTTCGTTCCGTAGGTGACATCGCACGCATACTGCGCCCGCTTCACAACGGGGTCGTTCATGCCCGGGATGACAAGACCCACCGAGAGCCCAAGGCGGCGATGGACTCGGCCCATCCAGTCAGAGTCTCGAGTGGCGAGGTAGTCGTTGACCGTCACCACGTGCACGCCCTTGCCAGCAAGAGCATTGAGGTACACCGGAAGGGTTGACACGAGGGTCTTTCCTTCACCGGTCTTCATTTCCGCGACCCAACCGAAGTGCAGGGCAGCTCCGCCCATCATCTGGACGTCGTAATGACGCTGTCCGATCTCACGCTTGGCTGCCTCGCGCACCGTGGCGAACGCCTCGACCATGATGTCTTCGAGATCGGCGCCGTTGGCTAATTGCTCGCGAAAGGCCACCGTGCGATGGGCCAATGCCTCGTCGGAGAGTTTTTCAATTTCGGGCTCGAGGGCATTGATCTCAGGCACGAGAGCTTCAATCGCTCGTACCTTCTTGCCTTCGCCGGCCCGCAGAATCTTGTCAAGAATGCCCATGAGATTGGCAAGTGTACCGATGCCTTCCTGAGTGCACGGTCAGAGGAGGGTGAGGAGGAGGTGAGAACCTTCTGCAGTCCCCCACATCACCCTTTTGGAGGCCCGGGAGTCGCTGCAAGGGCGACTCCGACTACCGCCGTTGCGCCTGCTTCCTGAAGGGCTCTGCCGGCTGCGCTCAAGGTCGCCCCCGTCGTCACCACATCATCGAAGACGATCACTGCCCCACTGATCTCGGTCCGGGGACGGAAGGAAATGCCCTGCGATCTCTCCCTGCGGCTCCTACCGGTTTGCTGCAGGCCCGGCTCGCGATCGAGAAGTTGGCGCACAGGCCGACCGGCATGACGCCCAACCTGCCGGGCGATCACCTCGGCCTGATCGAATCCCCGATGGCGAGCCCGATCCGGCGTCGTTGGTGCCCAGGTCAGCACCGGGCCGGGTCGTTCCCCTCCGATGCAGTCGTCCACCAACATTGCCAGCGCCGGAGCAAAGGCTCGGGCCGTCGCCCATTTCCCTCGATATTTGAGGTCGGCGATGAATGGGCGTGACACCTCGTCGTAGGCGACGAGTCCGACCACGGTGTCGAGATCGCTGATGTCGCCAAGTTCGTGGGCCGGCGAGAACTCCCCACTGCACGAAACACAGGGCGAGCCGCCTTCGGCGTTGCACCTCGCGCATACGGTCGGAAACCACGGCACAAGGAGGGATTCAACAAAGACTCGCAAACGAAAGAGCATCGATGCACTGTAAAAACTTCGCAGGTCGATGTGATGAGCCCTAGGAACTCTTCCGCAGCGCGACCCGCGAGCGAATCCGGTTCAGTGAAATCAGTGCATCAACTGTGGAGGATTCGTTCCGTCGAGAATTGACCGAGTGCGCAGCGTGACCGCTCCCGGAGTGTCGTCATGGGTGATGATCCAGAACTGCTTGGCTTTTACGGCTTCAACGACTCGGTCGGCGACAGTGTCAGGGTCAATTCCACCGTCGATCATTGGCTGAACAAATTCGGCGAGAGCATCGGCCTCTTCGGCAGTTGCACCTGGCTTATTGCGCACCGAACTCGCGATCTTCGTCTTTACCCACGATGGGCAGAGGACCGAGACACCTACTTCGGACTGCTGCATCGCAAGTTCGTTACATAACGTCTCGGAAAGGGCGACGACGCCGTACTTTGCGACGTTGTACGGCCCCATAAAGGGTGCGGAGAACAAACCAGCCACTGAAGCGGTGTTGACGATGTGTCCCTCGCCTTGTTCGAGAAGTCCCGGCAAGAACACACGCACACCATGGATCACACTCCAGAGATCAACGTCGATGACCCATTTCCAGTCGTCGATGTTCATGTCAGACATTGCACCGCCACCACCGACACCGGCGTTGTTGCAAACAACGTGCACGGCGCCGAACGCATCGATTGCCGACGCACGAAGCGCATCAATCTGTTCGCCCTTCGAGACATCGCAGACGACAGTGATTCTCTCGACCGACTCTGGGAGCGATGCCGCTGCAATTTCAAGAGCGGGAACTTCGATGTCCGCCATAACGACCTTCATGCCCTCGGCACCAAACTTCTTGGCCAAGGCGAGACCAATGCCACTCGCTGCGCCGGTGACGACGACAACTTTCCCCGACAACTGCTCCATGACGACCCCCTGCGATGGTGGAAAACGAAACCGGCTCGGCTGCCACCACAATCAGTGACAGCCGAGCCGGACGGTATCAGTACCGGTAGTGGTCCGACTTGAATGGACCGGTGACGGGCAGACCGAGATACGACGCCTGCTCCTCGGTGAGCTTGGTGAGCTTCACGCCCAATGCATCGAGATGGAGCATGGCGACCTTCTCGTCGAGATGCTTGGGAAGTGTGTAGACACGCTTTTCGTAGAAGTCCGTGTGACCGTAAAGCTCGATCTGGGCGATGACCTGATTCGAGAAACTGTTGGACATCACGAAACTTGGATGACCAGTGGCGCAACCGAGGTTCATGAGGCGACCCTCGGCGAGCACGATCACCGAGTGGCCATCGGGGAACACGTATTCGTCGACCTGCGGCTTGATAACGACTCGCTGAACGTCGCTCATCTTCTTGAGGCCAGCCATATCAATTTCATTGTCGAAATGGCCGATATTACTGACGATGGCCTGATGCTTCATCTTGGCCATGTGCTCTGCGGTGATGATGTTGAAGTTGCCAGTTGCAGTCACATAAATGTCGACGATGTCGAGTACTTCTTCAAGACGAGCGACCTGATAGCCCTCCATCGCCGCCTGTAGCGCACAGATGGGGTCGATCTCGGTGACGATGACGCGTGCGCCCTGGCCACGCAATGACGCTGCGCAACCCTTCCCGACGTCGCCGTAACCGCATACCAGTGCGACCTTTCCACCGATCATGACATCGGTGGCTCGGTTGAGTCCGTCGATGAGGCTGTGACGGCATCCGTAGAGGTTGTCGAACTTCGACTTTGTTACTGAGTCGTTGACGTTGATCGCAGCGAACAGCAACTCGCCGGCTTCTTGCATTTGGTACAGACGATGAACACCAGTGGTGGTTTCTTCGGTGACGCCCTTGATGCCGGCGGCAACGCCATGCCACAACTCAGGTTCGTTGGCGACGGTGCGACGAAGTACGTCGAGAACGATCGCCCACTCTTCGGAGTCTTCCTCTGTGGTGTCAGGGACAACACCGGTGCGTTCGTATTCGACGCCCTTATGGACAAGCAAGGTTGCGTCGCCACCATCGTCGAGGATCATGTTCGGACCGCCACCGTCGGGCCAGCGAAGAATCTGCTCGGTACACCACCAGTACTCCTCGAGCGTTTCACCCTTCCACGCAAAGACCGGAACGCCAGTCGGACGTTCAAGAGTTCCGTTTGGTCCGACAACAACTGCCGCAGCAGCGTGGTCTTGAGTGGAGAAGATGTTGCAACTCACCCATCGGACTTCGGCGCCGAGGCAGGTAAGCGTCTCGATCAGGACTGCGGTCTGGATCGTCATGTGCAACGAGCCAGCGATACGTGCGCCGGCGAGTGGCTGGCTATCGGCGTATTCCGCACGCAACGACATAAGGCCCGGCATTTCGTGCTCGGCAAGTTGCATTTCCTTGCGGCCAAATCCGGCAAGGGTGAGGTCGGCAACCTTGTAATCGATTCCGGAATCAGAACGGTCAACGGTGAGAGTCATAGAGAGCACTTTCTGTGCGGTCCAGGCAAACGCCCGGACAAGAGGTGAATCACAGGCGGATCACCTGTGGATCAAGGTGGCAGGGTCGGTCGGCGAAACGAGACCTCTGAAAGGGAGGTCGAAACAGTGACAACCGGTTGTGAGGCTGTGGCCCTCTGACCCTGCATTCAGCCTGCACAGAGTCTAGACGCCTCAGGAGTCTCCGACGCGTGACGCAATCTCGGAAACAATTGGCACCGGACCAGGGTCGATGCTTTGTTCTACCGCTGCGTGGAGTGAAACGAATTGACCAATGAGTTCGAGGTCGAGAAGTTGGGCCAGAAGTCCGTCGCCCGCCGCTTCGATCACATGCACAGCGCCCACAACCTCAACCAGCACCTCTTCCACTGCCGCGAGGCGACTCGAGACCTGCGGATGTTCGAAGTCGTGGCGGAGCATGAA
>CAIKHC010000183.1 GCA_903827085.1 uncultured Candidatus Nemicrothrix sp.
CGTAACAATTCAGCGGCTAGGAGTGATGCAACTCACGCGACCTACACTCCGGCGGTGTCCGTATCGGAGTCCACACGAGCTGTGCTCATACCCGTCAAGGCGTTCTCCGATGCAAAAGCGCGCCTCGCCGATGCCCTCGATCCCGCGGAACGAGCAGCCCTCTCCGAATCAATGGCAACGACGGTGGTGCGCGCTGCTGCACCACTCGCCGTTTGGATCGTCTGTGACGACACCGCAGTTGCCGAATGGGCAACTCGTCTCGGCGCCAACGTTCTATGGAAGCCAGGACGCGGACTCAATGGCGCAGTGAACGAAGGTGTCGCCGATCTTGCCCATCTCGACATCGACACAGTCATCGTCGCTCACGCCGACCTCCCCCACGCCGAACATCTCGAATGGTTGGCCGACGTCGATGGCGTCACCCTTGTTCCTGATCGACATGGCGACGGAACCAATGTCATCGTGATCCCCACCGACAGCGGTTTCGTCTTTTCCTACGGACCTGCTTCATTTGCCCGCCACCATGCAGAGGCGCAACGGCTTGGCCTCGACGTGCGCGTGATTCACAACGAGCGATTGGCATGGGACGTTGACCGACCCGATGACCTAACGCCCCCGAAGTGGGCGGACCAACCATGAACAACCAACTACCGCCGCTTCCCATCGGAGACCTTCCAAACGGACCGATGACTTCTCGTGACCTTCCCACTCCGTCGCGCGCGCTCGTCATCGTTGCCCATCCTGACGATGCCGAATTTCAGTGTGGCGGCACTCTTGCCAAATGGGCCGCTGCTGGTTGTGTCATCAATCATCTCGTTCTGACCGACGGGGCCAAAGGAACATGGGATCCCAACCAGAACTCCGAAGAACTCGTTGAACTTCGCCGAGCCGAACAAATGGAAGCTGCCCGTCGGCTTGGCTCGACTGGCAAGGTCGTCATGCTCGGCCATGTCGACGGCGAACTCCAGCCGACACTTCACATTCGCGATCAAGTTGCCTACTGGATTCGCTCGACACAACCCGATGTCGTTCTCGCTCATGATCCATGGAAGCGATACCGGCTCCATCCCGATCATCGCAATGCCGGATGGCTCGCCCTGGACGGCATCGTCGCCGCTCGAGATCCTCACTATTTCAACCACCACGGTCTTGAGATTCACCGCCCCGATTGCGCCCTCTTGTTTGAAGCCGACGAGCCAGATCACGTCGAAGACATCAGTGACTTTGTCGACACGAAGGTTGAAGCGCTCTTGGCACACACGAGCCAATTCGTCACAACTCACGCCATTCCACCCGGTGACGACGGAACCTTTGCCACGGTGTTTGGCGAACGGATCCGAGACCATGCTGCTGCCGTCGGTGCTGCGACAAACGTGTCTCGCGGAGAAATCTTCAAACTGCTGAATCATCTCTGAGACGGTCTGACCCGGTCTGACCTGGTCTGACTCATCGTCAGAAGACGTCCCTCCATGACGGCTCTGTGAACGGAAGACGAACTCCACCCAAGCATCCGCGCGTGAACCCGACGCGCGGTGTTGGATGACGGAGTCGCAGCAACCGCACCTCCGGGAGACCAGTGACCACCACGCAGGCCGTGTCGTCCAACTCGTCCGAACGATCGCAGGGATTCAACCCCGATCATGTCGCCGGAGGAGGTCGATGACTCCCATGAGCAAGCGCATTTATGTTCTCGATACGTCAGTACTTCTCGCCGACCCGAAATCGATGACTCGCTTCGAAGAACACGATGTCGTACTTCCCGTCGTGGTCGTGCTGGAACTCGAATCGAAGCGCAACCACCCCGAACTCGGTTGGTCCGCTCGTCAAGCGTTACGCCAACTTGAACATTGGCGCGTCAAACACGGGAACCTCACCAGCGCATTTTCTGTGAACGAGGTAGGCGGAACCCTGCGCGTCGAGATCAATCACCAAGACCTCAGTGCCCTTCCCCCTTCCTTGGCAGGCGATAGCAACGACCACCGAATTCTTGCGGTGGCCCAAAATCTGTCGATCGAAGGCAATGACGTCACCGTCGTCACGAAAGATCTTCCCCTTCGACTGAAGGCTTCAATTGTTGGCCTCGCCGCAGATGAATATCGCAATGAACTCGCACGTGATGACAGCTGGACAGGCATTGTCGAACTTGAATGTGACGGATCCGCGATCGACGAGTTGTTCGATCATGGTTCCATCGACGATGAACGAGCGCGCAATCTTCCCTGCAACACAGGCGTTGTCATGCACGCTGGATCTCAATCAGCATTGGCCCGAATCCATCCCGACAAATCGCTGCATCTCGTTCGTCGTGACGGACAACTCTTCGATGTCCGTGGTCGTTCTGCCGAACAGCGCATTGCCATCGACCTTCTGGCCGATTCTTCGATTGGCATCGTTTCCCTTGGAGGTCCTGCAGGAACGGGAAAGAGCGTGTTAGCTCTCGCCGCCGGTCTCGAATCAGTGCTTGAACAGCGCAGCCATAAACGCGTCGTGGTCTTCCGCCCGCTCTACGCCGTCGGCGGCCAAGACCTCGGTTATCTCCCTGGTTCCGAATTCGAAAAGATGAGTCCATGGGCTGCGGCCGTACTCGATGGGCTTGAAGCAATTACCGGGCCAGAAATCATCGACGAAGTCATCCACCGTGAACTCCTTGAAGTTCTTCCGCTTACACACATCCGCGGACGGAGCCTCACCGACACCTTTGTCATCATCGACGAAGCACAAAACCTTGAGCGCCCAGTCCTGCTCACCGCTCTTAGCCGCCTCGGCGAGGGAAGTCGAGTGGTTCTCACCCATGACGTTGCCCAACGCGACAACTTGCACGTTGGTCGCCACGACGGAATCATCCCCGTCATCGAAGCGCTGCGAGGCCACCCGATCTTTGGACATGTCACGCTGACCCGATCAGAGCGCAGCGAGATAGCAGCGGTCGTCACCGAACTGCTCGACGGACCTTTGGAATCCTGAATTTAGATATCGCCGTGCTGCGGCGACCCCAACTGTCGGACTCACCATCTAGCGTGCAGTCCGTGAGCTCATCGATTTCCGCATTCCCAAGCGTCAACGTGCGCGAGTGGTCGACTC
>CAIKHC010000184.1 GCA_903827085.1 uncultured Candidatus Nemicrothrix sp.
CGCATCGCTCATCCATCTCTACTCAATTGGGTACATGCATGGAGATAGTCGCTTCCCGCGTTTTTTCACATACCTGAACCTGTTCGTGTTCTCAATGCTCGTCCTTGTTCTCGGCGACAACTTGGTGCTTACGTTCCTTGGTTGGGAAGGCGTGGGTGCTTGTTCGTACTTCCTCATTGCGTTCTGGTTCGAGAAGGACGAGAACGCCAGCGCAGGAAAGAAGGCGTTCATCACCAATCGCGTTGGCGATTGGGGCTTCATGGTCGCAATCTTCATGACGTTCTTCGCCTTTGGCACCGTGACCTATACCGAATTCCTTCCGTTGTCTCCGGGACTCGCGGAAACCACAGCGACCTTTATCGCGCTGATGCTGTTTGTCGGCGCCATTGGTAAGTCGGCACAGATCCCGTTGTTTATCTGGTTGCCCGACGCCATGGCTGGCCCCACCCCAGTGTCGGCGCTTATTCACGCTGCAACGATGGTGACCGCGGGCGTGTACTTGCTCGTTCGTGTGAATCCGATCATCGCCGCTTCGGCATCCTGGATTCCTTGGATGATCGCCATTGTCGGTATCGCAACAGCATTTCTCGCCGCGACGATTGCTATGGCTCAACAGGACATCAAGAAGGTCCTCGCATACTCAACCGTTAGTCAGCTTGGATACATGTTTTTGGCTATAGGTGTCGGTGGATACACCGCAGCGATCTTCCACATGATCACGCACGCTTTCTTCAAGGCATTGCTCTTCCTTGGTGCTGGTTCAGTCATCCACGGCATGCACGATGAGCAAGACATGCGCCGTATGGGCGCATTGCGCAAGGTCATGCCGGTCACCGCAGTCACGTTCATCATTGGCTGGCTTGCTATCGCCGGTGTCCCGCCGTTCTCGGGCTTCTGGTCGAAGGACGACATCCTTGCGTATGCACTTCATAAGAGCCCGATCCTTTATGTGATTGGCCTCATCACTGCATTGCTCACCGCGTTCTACATGAGCCGTCTCGTATTCCGCGTCTTCTACGGCGATGCACGTTGGGGCGAATCAGCCGAGGGTGAACTCGCCAATCTCAAGGCTCATACGGCTTCCGATGTCGCTGAATCGGATGATCATGCCGATGCCCACGATGATGCGCACGCCGATGCTGGCCACGGTGCAGTGCATCCGCACGAATCGAAGTGGCCAATGTTGGTCCCGCTCATCGTGCTGGCGTTCTTCGCCGCTATTGCCGGGTTCTTGAACCTTCCGTTCACTCACAACCTTGAGTTCCTCAACAACTGGCTTGAGCCAGTCGTTGGTGAGAATCAAGCGAACTTTGATCTTGGCGCCTTTCAGCTCACCTTTGAACTCGTTCTCTCAACGACGATTGCTCTGCTCGGCATCTTCGCTGCCTACATGGTGTATCTGAAGAACAAAGTGGATCCGCGTCGCATTGAACTCCCGTTCTTCGCCAACGGCTGGTACATCGATCAAAGCATCACAAAGTTCATGGGTGGGATTGGTCGTAAAGGCTTTGAACTCATCGCCATGTTCGACAAGGTGGTTATCGATGGTGCAGTTAATGGTGTCGGACGAGCCACTCGTGGCGGTGCGTCTCGACTCCGCGCTATTGAGAACGGCTACGTGCGCTGGTATGCACTCATGATCGGTGTTGGCGCCATTCTGATCGTTGCATTCGTTATGACGCAGGTGAGTCTCTGATGAACGCGTCACTACTTTCCACCGTGTTCGCTTCGGGCGGCTCAGCATCGTTCCCGATCCTTCCTGCACTGATCTTCGTTCCTGTCGTTGGGGCCATCCTTATTGCCCTCATGCCGAGTTCCCGCCCGGAACTTTCACGACAGATGGCGATCCTCACCGCACTGCTCACCGGAATTTTGAGCATTGCGTTGCTCGTTCAGTTCAAGACCGACGATGCCGGATTCCAGTTCGTGGTGCAGCAGACCTGGGTGCAGTCGCTTGACATCAAGTTCTTCCTTGGCGTCGACGGCATCTCACTCTTCCTTGTTGTGCTTACTGGCATCCTGTTTCCGATTGCGCTTTTCGCTGCGAAACCGGCAC
>CAIKHC010000185.1 GCA_903827085.1 uncultured Candidatus Nemicrothrix sp.
AATCCAGCTCCCCGCTGGCGGCGCCAACCCGGCACCCCCCGTTGGTACCGCGCTCGGCCCGCACGGCGTCGCGATCATGGATTTTTGCAAGGAATACAACGCCAAGACCGAGGCGCAGAAGGGCACCATCGTGCCCGTCGAGATCACGATCTTCGAGGATCGCAGCTTCACGTTCATCCTCAAGACTCCGCCGACCTCGGTGCTCATCAAGCAGGCTGCTGGTCTGCCCAAGGGTTCGCAGACTCCATCCAAGTCCGTCGCCGGTTCCATCACCGACGCACAGGTCACCGAGATCGCACAGGTCAAGATGCCTGATCTCAACGCCAACGATCTCGAGGCCGCTCGCCTTCAGGTCGCTGGTACCGCCCGTTCCATGGGCATCGAAATTCGCTGATCGCAGTACCGGTTCGCACCTGCGAACCCGCCATGCCGAGGACAACCTCACCCGGCAGGTGAATCGTTTGCACCCACTGTGGTGCCCGACCCGAGGGAGCCGAAATGGCACAGCACGGTAAGAAGTACAACGCAGCAGCATCCAGTTTCGACAGCGCCACTCAGCATGGCTCGACCGAAGCAGTCACCAAGGTGAAGACGTTGGCATCGGCCAAGTTCGATGAAACCGTCGAACTCTCGGTGCGTCTGGGCGTTGATCCCCGCAAGGCCGACCAGATGGTTCGTGGCACCGTTGCCCTTCCGTCCGGCACCGGCACCGATGTTCGCATCGCAGTGTTTGCCGCCGGCGATGCCGCGCAGGCCGCTCGCGACGCTGGCGCTGAATTCGTTGGCGCCGACGATCTGCTTGCGCAGGTCGAAGGCGGAATGATGGATTTCGATCTCGTCATCGCCACCCCCGATCTCATGCCCCAGGTTGGCAAGCTCGGCCGTCAGCTCGGCCCGCGTGGTCTTATGCCCAACCCCAAGACCGGCACCGTCACTCCCGACGTCGGCAAGGCAGTCGCTGACTTCAAGGGCGGCAAGGTCGAATACCGCACCGACCGCCAGGGCAACGTTCATGTCCCGATCGGCAAGGTCTCCTTCGAGGTTCCCGCCCTTGTGGCCAACCTCCGTGCCGTGCTTGAAGAGCTCGAGAAGGCCAAGCCTGCTTCGGCAAAGGGTCGCTATTTCAAGAAGGTCTCGCTGTCATCGACCATGGGCCCGGGCGTCAAACTTGACCCCCAGCGCATGCTCGTTGTCGAAGAGGTCTGAGTTTTCACTGTTTTTTCGCTGTTGTGTCGGGCTGGCTCTTGAGCTGAGCCCACCACTACAGTTCGCAATCAATTAAATCCGCTCGCCGCAGACATCCGGTGCCCCTAGGGGTGTAACAGGTTCCCCGGAACCCACCTGACGAGGTGAACCTCCCAATTTCGGGGCGTTCTCGCGCTACGCGGCGGACGCCCCGTTGTGTTTTTTGCAACGTGGCAACCCGGTGTCGAAGTTTTCTCCGGAAAAGTTCGACACCAGCCCAGCGGTGATTTGGTGCAACGCACCAGAGAACCGGAAGAGACACACCAGATGAGAGGAGGTGCGATGGAAAACCCGAGACCGGAAAAGGTGGCTGTGGTTGCCGAGGTGCGTGAGCGCTTCAGTGATTCTGAAGCCGTCCTGCTCACCGAGTACCGCGGAATCGATGTCAGTGGACTGGCAGAACTTCGTGCGGCACTTCGTGCAGCCGGTGGTGACTACAAGGTCTACAAGAACACGCTCGTGCGTCGTGCGACAAACGAACTTGGACTTGATCTTGATTCACACCTGACTGGACCGACGGCCATCGCCTTCGTTCCCGCTGGCGGCACCGGAGACCCCGTTGCCGTCGCAAAGGCCCTGCGTGAATTCGCAAAGGGCAATCCCAACCTGGTGGTGAAGGGCGGCGTCCTTGGTGAGAAGTTGCTCACTGAGGCCGACGTCAAGGCACTCGCCGACGTGGCACCGCGTGAGGAATTGCTGGCTCAGCTGGCTGGCCTCATCGCTGCCCCGATGGTGCAGTTCGCTGGACTTCTGCAGGCGCTTCCTCGCGATTTCGCCTACGGACTGGCTGCACTTATCGAGAAGCAGGGTGGCGCGCCCGAGGTCATCGAGACCCCGGCCGAAGAACCTGCCGTCGAAGAAGCCGCTGCACCCGAAGCCGCTGCTGAGGCAGAGGCCGAGGCTCCTGCAGCCGAAGACACCACCGAAACACCCGAGGCCGTGGCCGATGCCGCCGCCGAATCCAACGACGCTGCCCCGGCTGAGGCCGAGGGTGACACCCAGGAGAGCTGAAAATGGCAACCAAGGAAGAAATCCTCGACGCGATCGCCGGTATGTCGGTCCTCGAACTCAGTGAACTACTCAAGGACTTCGAAGAGAAGTTCGGCGTTTCCGCAGCTGCTCCGGTAGCTGTTGCTGCAGCCCCGGCTGCAGGCGGCGGCGGTGGCGGCGAAGCTGCTGCCGAGAAGGACGAATTTGACGTCGTTCTGACCAGCGCTGGTGACAAGAAAATCCAGGTCATCAAAGAGGTCCGTGCCCTTACCAACCTTGGCCTCAAGGAAGCCAAGGATCTGGTCGACGGCGCTCCCCAGACCGTCCTCGAGAATGCCTCGAAGGAAGACGCAGAGAAGGCAAAGGCCGCCCTCGAGGGTGCCGGCGCCACTGTCGAACTCAAGTAATTCGGTTCGACACTCGCCGTCAGGCTTGTGTGCTGGCCCGCCCTCCGGGGCGGGCCAGTGTCGTTTTCCGGGCGGGAGTTTGTGGCCTCATGGGGGAGTGATGCTTGACCCCGGCGGGC
>CAIKHC010000186.1 GCA_903827085.1 uncultured Candidatus Nemicrothrix sp.
CGATCTTCCCCTTCTCGTCGATCAGGAACGACGAGCGGATGATGCCGAAGTACTTCTTGCCATACATCGACTTCTCGCCCCACACACCAAACTTCTCGGCCACCACATGTTCGGGGTCGGACAGCAACGTGAAGCCGAGTTTGTATTTCTCGTCGAACTTGGCGAGCTTGGCCGGAAGGTCTGGGCTGATGCCGATGATGACGGTGTCGCCAATCTTCTTGGCGATGTCTCGAAGACCACAGCTTTGGGTGGTGCAGCCGGGCGTATCGGCCTTTGGGTAGAAGTACACGAGGACCTTGGTACCCGCAAAACCAGAAAGTTTCACTTTGGTGTCGGTCTGATCAGCGAGGGTGAACGCCGGCGCTTTCGCACCAATCGCAAGTTGCGTGGTTGCCATCTCCTGAAACTAGCGGGAGAAGCGATCGACAATGCGCGGCGCATATGCCTTCGATGCATGTATTGGAAAACGAAAGAGGGAGGGTGCTCTCGCACCCTCCCTCTTTACAGATTGCGTTGCAGGGAAACTCAGACGCCAGCCTTTGCTGAAGCCTTGAGCTTTGCACCGGCCGACACCTTGGCGGCGTTGGTTGCGGGAACCTGAATGGCTGCACCGGTCTGCGGGTTGCGAGCGGTACGAGCCTTGCGGTGGGTCTGCTCGAAGCTGATGAAACCCGGGAGCGTCAACTTCTCAGCGCCCTTGGCAACAACCTCGTGTGCGATGTCTTCAAACGACTTGAGAGTCTTCTCCACGTCGGCCTTGGTCTGGCCCGTCCGGTTCGAGATCTCGGCGATGAGTTCGCTCTTGGTCATGACTTCCTCCTGTTGGCCCAGCCATGTGGCCCGGCACGGGTTGGATTCCGGGTCGGCCCCCGGTCACCTTCGAACTCGGGCAGGACCGCCCGATGGGACTCAAGCATTGCGGCAGTTGCTCCCGAAATGGTGGATGGCAGCGGATTTTCTTGCATGACTATGCACCCGGCTGAATCAGTGCTGGTCAGAGACGAAAATGAGACGCCCGTCACTCCGGCGAATTCATCATGAATTTGGCCGAATGGGCGAAATATCCCAGCATTCGGGCCTCATCCTCGTCGCTCAATGCTCCGGCCTCGACCTCTGCGCCCACTGCGTTGGCCATAAGGCGGAACCAGGCCTCTCGTTCGGCCTCACCGATCACGTAGGGCTCATGGCGCATCCGAAGCCGTGGATGGCCTCGCTGTTCGCTATAGGTCTGAGGGCCTCCCCAGAACTGCACAAGGAACATCCGGAGACGTTCACGGGCACCATCGAGGTCATCGGCCGGGTAGAGCGGGGCCAGGACCGGATCTGCGATGACGCCGTCGTAGAAACGATCGACAAGACGGTTGAAGAACTCGGGGTCGACCCGATCGAACAGCGGTTGTTCGAGTGGGATCTGACGGCGTTCGTTGTCGCCACCGGCATCAGTGGCATTTGCGTCGGTCATGACGCGTCGAGCGCAGCACGTACTTCAGCGATGAAGGCGCCTGCACCGGCAGGACCTTCACCAGCGACGACGCGACGCATGAGCGCCGAACCGATCACGCAGCCATCGGCGACCTGACTGACTTCCGCTGCTTGCTGACCGTTCGAAACGCCAACACCAACGAGCACGGGCTTGTCGGTAATGGCCTTGAGTCGACGAGCAATAACCAACGATGACGCAGCAAGTGCATCGCGCTCACCAGTCACGCCGAGAAGACCGACTGCGTAAACGAAACCACGAGAACGAGCGACGACGCGGGGAAGTCGCTCATCGGGAGCTGTCGGAGCCGCGAGCATCACGGTTTCGATACCCGCTGGATCGGCCGCTGTTGCCCACGGGCCAACCTCTTCGAGCGGAAGGTCGGGAAGGATCGCCGCGCGCACCCCGGCCTCGTACATCAACGATGCAAAACGTTCATGGCCCATGTGGAACGCAAGGTTGTAATAGGTCATGACTGCGAGCGGAACACCGGCATCGATCGTGCGCAGCGTGTCGAGCACCGTGACAGGACTGGCGCCATCGCGCAACGCGAGCTCGCTGGCTTCTTGAATGACCGGGCCGTCCATGACCGGGTC
>CAIKHC010000187.1 GCA_903827085.1 uncultured Candidatus Nemicrothrix sp.
AATGTCGTCGACGACGGCGAGGTTGGCGAGATTTGTATTCGCGGCGCGGTGGTGTTCCTCGGCTATTGGGACAACCCAGAAGCTTCGGCAAAAGCGCTCGATGAACGTCGCTGGTATCGCACCGGCGACTATGGCCGTATCGCCGATGGCGTGCTCTATCTGGAGAGCCGAATGCGGGACATGATCATCCGCGGCGGCGAGAACATTTACCCAATTGAGATCGAACATCGCCTGGAAGAACATCCTGAGGTTGCCGAAGCCGCAGTAGTCGGTGTTCCGCATCATCAGCTTGGCCAAGAAGTTGCGGCAGTCGTTGTTCTCAAGCCTGGTTCAGCGCTCGATGCCGATGGCGTAAAGACATGGGTGAGTGCGGAACTTGCTCGCTACAAGGTGCCCACACACGTGATCTTCCGCGATGCGCTCCCTTACAACGCCACCGGCAAGGTGCTGAAGCACGAGCTCGAGGCAGATATCACTGCCGAACTTGCTGCTGGTTAAACGACGGTTGGTTCTGTTCATCTCCGCCGCTTTCAACCTCGGAGTGTGTCGGTGGAGAACCGGTGTGGAGCGGCGCGTACGCGTCGCCTAGCCTCTCCGTTTCCGCCCGGGTAGCTCAGTCGGCAGAGCACCTGTCTTGTAAACAGGATGTCGAGGGTTCGATTCCCTCCTCGGGCTCTCACCAAGCAATAACGCCGCTTGCGGCGAGGGCACTGATCGTGTCGTCGGCAACGCCGAATTCAGCGAGAACCGATTCAGTATCGCAACCCGGGTACGCGTAGGTCGGGCGCAATCCACCAGGTGTGCGGCTAAGTCGTGGCGCGGGCAGTAACTGTGGCACTGAACCTTCAACCGGCACGAAGTTGCCGCGGGCAACGTTGTGTGGGTGTTGTTCTGCTTCTGCGAACGAAAGCACCGGCGCGTAACAGACGTCGGTGCCTTCAAGGAGTGCCGACCATTCGTCGCGAGTCTTCGTCAGGAAGACCTCGGCGAACCGAGCTCGAATCTCTGGCCAACCATTCATGTCGTTTTGGTCGGGGAGCGATGCGGGATCAATCTCGAGTTTGTCCAAGAGTTGTGCGTAGAACTTTGCTTCGATTGGCGCAACTGTGACGTGCTTACCATCGGCAGTTTCATAGACGTTGTAGAACGGGGCACCGCCGTCGAAAAGGTTGGTGCCGACTGGGCCAGTGTGAAAACCGGTGCGCGTCATTCCGTAGAAGACCTGGAAGATCGACATCACGCCGTCGACCATTGCGGCATCGATGACCTGGCCTTTGCCTGATTTCTGCGCTTCAAAGAGCGCGCAGACCACACCAAACGCGAGATGCAGACCGCCGCCGGCAAAGTCGCCGAACACCTGCAACATCGGAACGGGCGGCATGCCTTCCGAGCCGATCGAACCGATGGCCCCAGTCATGGCCTCGTAATTCAGTGAATGGCCAGCGGTGTGTGAGAGCGGACCTTCTTGGCCCCAACCGGTAAGGCGGCCGTAGACAAGTTTCGGGTTACGAGCCAGAAGTTCGTCGGGACCGATGCCGAGTCGTTCGCAAACGCCGGGGCGAAACGCCTCACAAAACACATCGGCCTTCTCAACGAGAGTCTTGAGAAGTTCGACGCCTTCGGGGGATTTGAGATCAATCGCGATTGATCGGCGGCCCCGATCGAATTCGCTGTGGCGCTCAGTCGGCTTGTCACCCGGTGGAACTTCGTGCAGTGGATGGACGCGAATGATGTCTGCGCCCATGTCGGCGAGTTTGAGGGTGCCGTACGGCAACGCCCCAAGCCCAGCGAGTTCGATGATTGTGACGCCTTCGAGTGGTCCCATGACTCCCCCTTTACGAGCGAAGGTGACCCTATCGGTTGGGTGAAATGGCCGGTCAGACGCGTGCTGCGTTTGTCAACTGAGAATTGTGGTGAGGGTGCTTGCGTTGGAGCGATTCGCAGACGAACATCGGCCCCGATGGAACTCACAGAACGCGACAGGGCAATCCTCGATTTCGAGCGCAGTTGGTGGCACGAAACCGGACCCAAAGAAACCCTCATCCAAGAGCGCTTTGAGTTGTCGGCCAGTCGTTACTACGAGATCCTCGGTCAATTGCTCGAAAGCCCCGAGGCCTACGACTACGACCCACTCGGCGTTCGCCGACTTCGTCGCCTGCGTGATCGCCGCCGCCGGGCCCGTCAAGAGACCGCACAGCAGCAGGCCAGCGAACCGCCTGGCTCCTGAAAATGACTACCGACACTCCCGCCACCGACGATCAGCAAAATGATCACGGCACACGGACTGGTGTCATCATCGTCGTCATTGCGGTTTTCGTCGGGCTCATTCTGCTCACGAAGGGGTATGGGTCGGGCCAGTCCGAGGTTTCACCCGGGGGCCAGAGTTCATCGAACACCACGGTGGTTGTGTCGACTACGACCACGTTGGCAGTGAACGCTCCGGCGTCAGTGAAGGTCAAGGTCGTGAACACGACCACTATTCCGGGTCTCGCGACCAATACTCGTCAACGCTTGCAGACTGCTGGCTACACGCAGGTGGCTGTTGGCGATACGCCGAACCCGCAGGAGAAGACCACGGTCTATTACGCCGCCGGTTCTGAAGGTGACGGACAAGCAGTGGCGACTGCGCTTGGTCTTGCTCCCGAACAGGTGCTGGCGATGCCGAATCCACCGCCTGCGGAACTTGCCGGCGCAACGGTTCTCGTTATGGCTGGTGGCGATCTCGGCTCCAGCAGCTAGCGCATCTGAGGATTCGCCGGTTCGCGATCCCTGCTTCACTTGAGAGATGCGGGTCGTTGTCGCTCCAGACAAGTTCAAGGGAACGGCAACCGCGTCGGCTCTCGCGTCT
>CAIKHC010000188.1 GCA_903827085.1 uncultured Candidatus Nemicrothrix sp.
AGGCCAGGCGCTTGCGCTCGAGCTTCTCGATGACGCCGATGTTTTCGTCACGAACTTGCGCCGTGGCGCTCTGGAACGTTGGGGGCTTGGTCCCGACGACGTGATGGCGCGCAATCCGCGACTCGTCTACCAACTCATTACCGGGTACGGAATGGAAGGACCCGACGCGGCGCGTCCCGCGTACGACATCGGTGGATTC
Source organism: uncultured Candidatus Nemicrothrix sp. (assembly GCA_903827085.1). Classification (GTDB taxonomy): domain Bacteria; phylum Actinomycetota; class Acidimicrobiia; order Acidimicrobiales; family Acidimicrobilacustridaceae; genus Acidimicrobilacustris; species Acidimicrobilacustris europaeus. The sequence continues at coordinate 200 of CAIKHC010000188.1, forward strand.
TGGGCGCGGTCCGGTGTGGCTTCACTCTTGCAAACACCCGACGGCCCACTTCCGTTTCAACGCGGAGGTATGGGCGATCATCCCACCGGAAGTTCCGCATCGGCGGCGGTATGTGCCGCGTTGTTCAGTCGCGAGCGCACCGGTGAAGGACAGCTGGTGTCAACCTCGCTTGTTCGTCAAGGCGTGTACACAATCGGTTTCGACCTTTCCATCACACTTGGTTGGGGTGACCACATCGGTATCGGTGCCCGCGAAACCATGGGCAATCCCGCCATGAATAACTACACCTGCGGTGACGGAAAAAAGATTTGGCTCATCGGACAAGAAGCGCATCGTCATTGGCCACCGTTGTGTCGAGTCGTTGGCCATCCCGAGTGGATTGACGAAGGTCCATACGCAACACCACTTGGTCGGCGTGAGAATGCACGTGAGTTGATTGCTGAACTCGACGGAATCTTTGCGACCAAGCCGCGAGACGAATGGGCAGTGATTTTCGATACGGAGCCAGACATGTTCTGGGCGCCAGTCAACGATATTGACGATGTTCTGATCGATGAGCAGGTTCATGCCGCTGGGGCATTTATCGAAGTTCCTGAAGCAAACGGTTCAGCGATGCGGGTTGCCAGCCCGTCTGACTTCTACGGAACTCCGTGGGCTGCTCGTTCGGGTGCTCCGGAACTTGGGCAGCACACTCGTGAAGTTCTTGCTTCTATGGGGCGCACCGACGCGGAAATCGATGCCATGTTCGAATCGGGAACAGTCGCATGAGCGTTTCTGGGTACGACCTTCGACTTCGTCCGGCTCAACCAGCGACTCCGGCGGCAGACGCGTTCACGATTCATCGATCACAACTCTCCAATGGGGTTGAACTCGCCTACGTGCGCGAAGGGGTGGGTGGGTACCCGCTACTGCTCATCCACGGATATCCGGAAACCAAGCGAATTTGGTGGCGAAACATTGAGCCACTCGTTGCCGCTGGGTTTGAAGTCATCGTTCCTGATCTCCGTGGCCATGGGGACTCAGGCTTTTCCGACAGCGATACCTACGACCTCGTCACCTACAGCCGCGATCTCTACGAACTCACACACGACATCCTCGGCCATCAACACATCGGAGTTGTTGGCGGAGACGTTGGCGGCGTTGTTGCTGTTGACATGGTGCAACGGTTCGAGGGCTTCGTTGACGGACTGTGTTTCTTCGACACCGTTCCACCAATGGTCATCGATGCATACATTGCGGCGGGCATCGACATCGGTTCAATCAAGGCAATCGCCGATGGTCCGACGGGCGACTACCGACGTCGACAGGGTGGCGAACCCGATGTGCTTGCTGCCGAATTGAGTACACCTGCGCTGCGGCGTGCATGGATCGCGGCAATGTACGGACCGCGCCTTTGGGCATCTCCAGGGACATTCACCGATGCCGACATCGACTTCATGACCGAACCTTGGGCCGACGAAGCGCGTCTGCGTGCTGGTTGGGCTGTTTATCAACTTAGTTATGGTCGAACCGCAGAGGAGTTCCCAATCCTCGACCGCACCGTCGACATTCCAACCCTTCTTTTCTACGGGGCAGACGATCAAGTTGTCGGACCCGACTTCATTCATTGCTGCGAAGTCGCGTTCACCGACCGTGTCGGACCATTCGTTCTTCCTGGCGCTGGGCACTTTCTGCAGTGGGAGAGAGCCGATCTCTTCAATCCCACTGTCGCAATGTTCTTCTCCGCTCTTCGATCGAAAGTGTGACCATGGCGATCTCCGAAACGCTTGACCCGCAAACTCCAATCGTGATCGGTGCATCGGAGATCGCTCATCGCGATGGGCCTGACTTTCAGTCTGTCTCGGCGACGGAACTCATGATTGAAGCGGTTCACCGCGCGTTGGAGTCAACCGGTGCGGGCGATGTACTTGGCGCACTCACTGGGGCCGTGCTCGTGCCCCATGGAACATGGACAGAATCCGATCCCGGTCGCGCTATTGCCGAAGCGATTGGTGCACCAAAAGCTCGGACGATTCGCAGCGAACTTGGCGTTCTGCAGCAATCGTTGCTGGCGCGAGCAGTAAACGATGTGCGATCAGGTGTGGTCGATGTCGCGATCGTGGTGGGCGGCGAAAACCGATGGTCGGGAGTGGTCTCCGGCAAAGCGGGTACCGCCCTTCCGGAAGCTCCAGCGCTTGCATGTGCAGCAGAGCCTGATGAAGTGATTGCGCCGCGAGAGATGGTGATTTCTCAGATAGAGATCGACCGCAATCTCACGACCGCAGCGCATCAGTACGCAATCATTGAATCCGCGCTCCGACACCATCTCGGTCGCTCGACCGGTGCGCATCAGCGCGAACTCGGTGAGCTGTGGGCGCGCTTCGCCGAAATCGCTGCAGAGGCTCCTGCCGGGTGGGATACGCGAGCCATGAAGTCTGACGAGATCGCCTTTCCGTCGGAATCAAATCGAATGATTGCGGCTCCCTATCCGAAGTGGCTTATTTCTCAATGGAATGTCGATCAGGCCGCAGCACTCATCTTCACAACAGTTGGGACGGCCAGTCGTCTTGGTCTCGATGAGTCGACGTGGGTTTTCCCGTTGGCGATGGTCGAGTCGAATGCTGTCATTCCGCTGCCGGAGCGCGCCGATGTCCATCGCTGGCCCGCTTCGCAACTTGTCGCAAAGGCCGCGCTTGAGGCATCAGAAATTTCAATTGATGAACTTGGTCCCGTTGATCTCTACAGCTGCTTCCCGTCGGCAGTTGAAGTTCAGGCGCGAGAAATCGGGCTTTCTCTCGATCGTGATCTCACTCTTACCGGCGGTATGACCTTCGGTGGCGGGCCGTTCAATAACTATGCGCTGCAGGGTGCAGCCGCGATGGTGCGCAAACTTCGCGAATCGTCCGACCCGACCTTTGGTCTGACCAGCGCCGTGAGCGGTCTCCTGACGAAACCTGCTGTCACCGTTTGGTCCAACCGCGAACCGAGAACCCCGTTCGTTTCGCTTGATGTCAGCGTTGAGGCCGAGGCAGCCACGGAGCGCCGCCCGGTACACCCAGACCTCACCGGTGCCGGAGTTGTTGTGGGTGCCACGGTGATTCCAGGTCGTGGGGGAGAACTCACCACGGTTGCACTGGTTGAGGCCGAGGGGATTCGCTCGGTCGTGCAAAGTCACGATCATGCGTTGGGCGAAACATTCATGACTGCCGATCCGGTTGGACTCTCCGTCATCATTGGTGATCCTGGGGAATTCACGCTGGCCTAAGTCCCAGGCTGTAGTCACTGGTCGGCCCATTCGGGATCAGCCAACCGTCTGGCAAGTTCGGGCCCGCCCAATGCGACGATTCGTCGGAATCGTGGCAAACTGACGGTCCGTCAGATTCTCGGTACGTGCCGAGAGACGCTTAGGAGGCCCCCATGGAAATCCCTCGCATCATTTCGGTCGATGATCACGTCGTCGAACCCCCCGATCTGTGGTCGGCCCGACTTCCGCAAAAGTTCCGCGACCGCGGCCCCCGCATTGAACGCCACAAGGTGTCGATGACAATTACCGGCGGCTATGGCTTCACCGTCGACGATCCCAACGGCAAAGACTGCGATGTTTGGTACTACGACGATCTCGTCTATCCGTTCACACGACTTTCGGCCGCGGTCGGCGCCGAGGTTGTGCAGAACGAACCGTGCACCTTCGACGACATCCTCGTTGGTTGCTATGACCAAACCGCTCGTCTTGCCGACATGGATGCGAACCATGTCGAAGCGTCGATCTGCTTCCCGAACATCCTTCCTCGCTTTTGCGGACAGGCATTCCTTGAACGTGAAGAC
>CAIKHC010000189.1 GCA_903827085.1 uncultured Candidatus Nemicrothrix sp.
ACACCGAGATCGGAATCGTCGGTAAGCGGTGAGAGCACACGAACTCGCCTGACCTGCGGATCGTCACGAAGAAGTGCAACTTCGTCGTCACCGAGGACGGTGCTCTTTGCAAGCACCGTGCCGTCGGAAAGCGTGACGTCATCGGCGAGTGTGCGGCTGAAGAGACGAGTCTCGAGCCATGCACGCTTGCCAGGACGATCGGCTTCGATATCTTCGATCCAGATACCACGGACCGGGCCACCGGAAGCAAAGGGGTCTTCATCGTTAATGATGAGTTCCTGTGCAACGTCGACAAGTCGACGGGTGAGGTAACCAGAGTCGGCGGTACGAAGAGCCGTGTCGACAAGACCCTTTCGGGCACCAGGTGTCGAGATGAAGTACTCGAGCATCGTGAGGCCTTCACGGAAGTTCGACTTGATCGGACGAGGAATCATGTCGCCACGAGGGTTCGCCACAAGACCGCGCATACCGGCGATCTGGCGAACCTGCATCATGTTTCCTCGTGCACCCGAACCGACCATCATGTCGATCGGGTTGAACTTGTCTTCCTTGAGGCTGGCTTCCATCGCAACGCGAACTTCGTCGGTTGCAGTTGTCCAGATCTCGACTTCCTTCTGACGACGTTCACCATCGGTGATGATGCCGCGACGGAACTGGGTCTCGACCTTTTCTGCTTCCTTCTCGTGACGGTCCAGAATTTCCTTCTTGACCGCAGGCGTCTTGACGTCCTCGATCGAGATGGTGAGACCAGACTTCGTCGCGTAGCGGTAGCAAAGGTCCTTGATGCGGTCGAGACTTGCGGCCACATCGGCCTTGTCGTAGTTGTGTGCAAGATCGTCGACGATGCGACTCATTACCTTCTTGTCAATACGCGCGTTCTGGAACTCAAAGCCCTTGGGCAGCGTTGTATTGAAGAAGATTCGACCCGCAGTCGTGGTGCGGTAGGTCTTGCGACCGGCCTCTTCACCAACGACGTGATCTGGGTGGCGATACTGGATCAGCGTATGCAGCGCAATGTCGCCAGCTTCGTAAGCACGCTCGATCTCCTCAAGGTTGCGGAACACGCGACCTTCACCCGCGCCACCATCGACTTCTTCGGTCAGGTAGTACGCACCGATGATCAAGTCCTGTGTCGGGGTGACAAGTGGACGACCATCGGCGGGCGAAAGAATGTTGTTCGCCGAAAGCATGAGCACGCGAGCCTCAGCCTGCGCTTCTGCTGACAACGGAAGGTGGACAGCCATCTGATCGCCGTCGAAGTCAGCATTGAACGCTGCGCAAACGAGCGGATGAATCTGAATGGCCTTGCCTTCAACGAGAACTGGCTCGAAGGCCTGGATGCCAAGGCGATGCAACGTAGGAGCACGGTTCAACATGACAGGGTGTTCCTTGATGACATCTTCGAGGACGTCCCACACCTGCGGGCGACGACGTTCGACCATACGCTTTGCTGACTTGATGTTCTGCGCGAGTTCAGCGTCGACAAGCCTCTTCATAACAAACGGCTTGAACAGTTCGAGCGCCATGAGTTTGGGCAGACCGCACTGATGCAGCTTGAGGGTCGGGCCAACCACGATGACCGAACGGCCGGAGTAGTCGACGCGCTTACCGAGAAGGTTCTGGCGGAAACGGCCGTGCTTACCCTTCAGCATGTCCGAGA
>CAIKHC010000190.1 GCA_903827085.1 uncultured Candidatus Nemicrothrix sp.
CTTCCCGATTGCGATCTCGTGATCGACGCGGCGTTCGGCACGGGCTTTCGCGGCGAGTGGGACGCGCCCATTGCGCCCCCGGGCTGCCTTGTTCTTGCCGTCGACATTCCATCAGGAATCAACGGTCTTAACGGTTCGTGCGCTGGCGATGTGCTCGAGGCCGACGCAACGGTCACATTCGCTGCACTGAAACCGGGCAATGTGTTTGGCGATGGTCTTGTGTGCAGCGGCGAACTCACTGTTGCCGATATCGGACTCGACACGCGCACAGCGCGAGCGCACCTCGTGGGTGCTGCCGCAGTCGCGTCGTGGATTCCCGAGCCCGCAAGCGATGCTCACAAATGGCAACGCGCGGTTTGGGTTGTCGCTGGTAGTCCAGGGATGGGGGGTGCAGCAGCGTTGTGTTCGGGCGCCGCAGCACGAACTGGCGCGGGCTATGTGAGGGTCTCGACTCCCGGCGGCGCAGCAACCGATCTTCCGATTGAAATCGTGCGCACCGACCTTCCGTCAGAGACATGGGCGGGCGAAGTTATTGCAGACCTCGCAAGATTTGATGCACTTGTCATCGGTAATGGTCTCGGTATCGCTGATGCAACGAAGGAACAGATTCGTCAGGTCGTTGCTGCGGCAACTGGTCGGGGAGTACCGGTCGTTGTTGATGCCGACGGCCTCACCGCACTTGGTACTGAGGTCTCGCGTTTTGTTTCTGACACCACAGTGCTTACTCCGCACGACGGCGAATTCGCGCGGCTTATGGGCCATGCTCCGGGAGACGATCGCATCGCTGATGCCCGCGCGCTCGCGGCCGAAAGTGGCGCGATTGTGCTCCTCAAGGGGAGGTCAACGGTGGTTGCGGCTCCCGATGGCGATGTGCTTGTCTCGATCGCTGGCGATCAACGGTTGGCAACCGCCGGAACCGGTGATGTCCTGGCCGGAATAATCGGTGCGTTTCTTGCGTGTGGGGTTGAACCCCTTCGTGCCGCGGCCGGTGGCGCATTCCTCCATGGTCGGGCCGGAGCCCTAGGCTGGCGCCGTGGACTGGTAGCGGGCGATGTCATCGCTCATCTTCCAGCCGTGCTCGACAAATTGACCTTTCTGCGGCCTTAGCGGCGCGGATCTTGGAGGAACGATGCTGCGAGAACTGCCTGTTCGTGAGGTCATGGTCAGCGACGTCCTGACCTTTGCGCCGGGGGACAACGTGATGGACGCGATGCGGACCATGCTCGTGCGTGATGTCGACGGTGCCCCCGTCGTCGATGCCGACGGATCCATCGTTGGACTGTTGTCGACAGCTGACCTCATCGTTGAAGAGGCGCGTGTCCACCTCCCCACCGTGATCGCTCTTCTGGGTGCCTACATTGAGCTTCCGTCTTCAAAGAAGCAGTTCGACCGCGACGTCGAAAAGGCTTTTGGGTCCACTGTCGGTGAAGTGATGGGCGACGCGGCACCAACGCTGAGCCCCGATGACACGGTCGAACATGCGGCCACGATCATGCATGAGCAGGGGGCCGATCGCCTTCCTGTTATCGATGAATCCGGTTCACTGGTGGGCATCGTCGCTCGCGGCGACATCGTTCGCGCCATCGTGAACGAACAGGACGCGGGCAAGTAGCACGATGCGTGCTGCGCGCGTCGAGGTCGACCTCGGAGCGGTCGCCCACAATGTGGGCGTTCTGCGCACTTTGGTCGCGCCATCATTGGTGTGCGCTGTCGTAAAGGCCGATGGCTATGGCCATGGGGCAATTGCGGTGAGCGAAGCGGCGCTCGATGCCGGCGCCGATTGGCTCGCCGTGGCGCTCATTGAAGAAGCCGCAGTTCTACGCAAGGCGGGTATCACCGCTCCGATCCTTTTACTTTCTCAACCGCGTCTCGCCGATCTCTCGGCAGTGGTGCGTTACGACCTTCGCGTGTGTATTACCTCTGCGGTCGCTGCGGAGTTACTCGCAAATGCCGCTCGCGAACAGGGCAAAGTTGTCCCAGTTCACATGAAGGTTGATACCGGCATGAATCGCATCGGGATTGCTCCGGCCGATGCGCTCTCGCTTGCACGCGAAATTGTAAAGCGACCTGAGCTGGTACTCGAAGGCGTGTTCACTCACTGCGCAGTGGCTGACGAACCCGACAATCCTTTTACTGACGAACAACTCGATCGGTACGAAGCAGTCCTTGCCCAATTGGGTGATGCCGGAATTTTCCCGTCGATTCGTCATTCGGCGAACTCTGCAACTGCCATTGCTCACCCTCGCGGTCGCTACGACCTCGTTCGAGTCGGGATTGTGGTCTACGGCATTGCTCCTGCACCAGGCCTCGAAGGAACTCCCGACCTTCGGCCGGCTCTTTCGTTGTTCGCTGAAGTCTCAACCGTGAAGCGGGTGAAGGCTGGCGAAGGCATCTCCTACGGTCTTCGACATCGTTTCGACTCCGATGCCACTGTTGCGACCGTTCCTATTGGCTATGCCGATGGCATTCCTCGACGACTCGGGCTCGTCGGTGGCGAGGTCCTCATCGGTGGAAAGAAGCGCCCCATCGTTGGCGTTGTCACGATGGACCAACTGATGGTCGATTGTGGTGACGACAGCATTGAGGTCGGCGACGAAGTCGTGCTGATCGGCACCCAGGGCAAAGAAACGATTACCTCTGAAGATGTCGCCGGCCATCTCGACACGATCGCCTACGAAATCATCTGTGGAATTGGGCCCCGAGTCCCGCGGTTCTATCCACGAGGGGCGAATGGATGATCTTCGCTCGTACCACCTCGCCGGAACAGACAAAGGAACTCGCCGCGGCGCTCGCCGAGTTGGCGCGTCCGGGCGACCTTGTGCTTCTCGCCGGCGATCTTGGTGCTGGCAAGACTGCTTTCACGCAGGGCTTCGGTGCGGCGCTGGGAATCGACGATCTCATTACGTCGCCCACATTCACGTTGGTAAACACCTACGAGGGTCGCCTTGAGCTCAATCACCTCGACGTCTACCGCCTCGAAGCACTCGGCGAGGTCCTCGACCTAGGCATTCCCGAAATGCTCGACGATGGCGGCGTGACCGTTATCGAGTGGGGCGATTCGGTTGCGCCCGCTCTTCCCGCTGACTATCTCGAGATTCGATTCTCGTTCGATGAAGTCGCGATTTCGGTTGATCCCACCGGCGCCGCCGACGATGTCCGAGTTCTTGAACTTGTTCCCGTCGGAGCTCATTGGAGCGCGCGAATTCGAGCCATTGCTACCGCGGTCGCTCCGTGGATTCACGAACCCGACGGAGACGACTGATGCTGATTGTCGGAATAGATACCGCAACAGTTCAGGTATCGGTTGCGGTGGGCGGCCACGAGGGTGTGCTCGCGGCGACGCAATCAAGTCGTGGTCGTCAGCACGCGGAAGTGCTCACTCCTTCGATTGAGTTCGCATGCAAGCAGGCGCGCATTGAGCTTTCGGAAATCAGCGTTGTTGCTGTTGATCTCGGCCCTGGTTTATTCACCGGACTTCGCGTTGGTGTCGCTGCGGCAAAGGCCATGGCCTATGCGCTCGATGTTCCAATGATTGGTGTCCCAAGCCTTGACCTGCTGGCGTTCCCGGTTCGGTTCACCCCGCGACTCATCGTGGCAACCATTGATGCGCGACGCGGTGAACTCTTCTACGCCTTCTATCGACAGGTTCCCGGGGGGATTCAGCGAATCACCGATCATCAGGTAGGAACCCCCGATGATCTCGCGTCAGAACTCATGGCGTCGGGCGAGGAATGTCTGCTTGTCGGCGATGGCGCAATTCGCTACAGCGAGGTGTTCGAAGGCTTAAAGAAGTGTGAAATCGCCGAAGAAGGCTTTGCCTACCCGAATGCGACCTCGCTTGTGATGCTCGCCCATGCTCAGGCACTTCGGGAACAGTGGGTCAAGCCATGGGATCTTGAGCCGATGTATTTGCGCAAGCCCGATGCGGAAATCAATTGGTCAACGAGACCGGGCGCCTGACTATGACAACAACGAGCCCGACGGTAACCATCACCACGATGAGGCGCCGCCATTTGCGCAATGTCCTTCGTATCGAGGAACAAACGAGTTCGACGCCATGGTCGCTCGGCCTTTTCCTCGCTGAAGTTCGTCGCGATGAGCGCGATTACATCGTTGCGCTGTCTGACGACGAGGAGCGCGTTCTTGGCTTCGCTGGCCTGCTCTATGTCGTTGGTGAAGGGCACATCACTACTGTTTCGGTCGACCCCAAAGTCCAAAAGGGTCGTATTGGAACGCGTCTGATGCTTGATCTTGCTCGCCGTGCAATAACTCGTGGTTCTGACTCCATCACCCTCGAGGTGCGCGCATCAAACAAAGCCGCACTGGCGTTGTATCGACGCTTTGGATTCGCTCCATCGGGTGTGCGCAAGGACTACTACAAAGACCCCACCGAAGACGCGTTGGTCTTGTGGGCGCGCGAAATTGATTCGCCCGCATACGCCGAGCGCCTCGCGTTCATTGAAGAACAACTTCCGGGCGCCCCAATCGACCAGAAGGAACTTGCATGAGTGGAACTCGCATACTCGGAATTGAAACAAGTTGCGATGAAACTGCTGCAGCAGTTGTGGTCGATGGTCATCACGTCCTGTCATCTGTTGTGTCAAGCCAGATCGACTTACATGCGCGCTACGGCGGCGTTGTTCCGGAAATTGCTAGCCGCGCGCATGTCGAACTACTCACACCAGTTATTGCCCGTTCACTCATCGAAGCGGGCATTCAGGATGACCACGTCGACGCGGTTGCGGCAACAGTTGGCCCCGGACTCATCGGCGCGCTTCTTGTTGGAGTGAGCGCAGCAAAGACTCTTGCGCTCGTCTGGGATGTCCCATTCATTGCGGTGAACCATCTTGAAGCTCATCTTTACGCCGCGTTGCTTGAGGACCCAGAAATCGAACTTCCCGTTGTTGTGTTGTTGGTATCGGGCGGACACACGCTTCTCGTACTCATGACAGGCCACGGCAAGTACCGCGTGCTGGGTTCCACAATTGACGATGCCGCTGGTGAAGCGTTCGACAAGGTCGCTCGTTACCTCGGCCTCGGATATCCCGGTGGCCCGGCCATCGACGCGATCTCGATGGAAGGCGATCCGCAGTCGATGCAATTCCCCCGGGCCATGCTCAACGAGGGCTACGACTTTTCCTTTTCAGGCCTCAAGACGTCGGTGGTCAATCACGTTCGCCGGAATCCCGAGGTTCACACCGCCGATGTTGCGGCCGCCTTTCAGGAAGCGGTTGTCGACGTGCTCGTGACCAAAGCCCGGCGGGCTGCTCGTGATCACGGCGCCAAGGGCCTGTGCCTCGCTGGGGGAGTGGCCGCCAATTCGCTCCTTCGCGAACGACTGCTCGATGCGTGCGTGGCCGATGGCCTGCGGGCATTCCTGCCCAGCCGGGCCATGTGCACCGATAATGCCGCCATGGTCGCTGCGGCGGGCTGGTATCGGCTGCAATCCGACGGGCCATCGCCCCTCGACACCGGTGCCGACCCCAATCTGCGCCTGGTCTCGACCCTCTCCTGAAATTCCCGATCTCAGGTTGTGGCCTCAGGGGTCGCGGGCCTATCGTTAGCAGTCCCACGCGGAGAGTGCTAAGCGCTCGCATCCCGCGAGTGCTACTACCAACTGCCTACGGAGGCTCCAGCTATGAACCTTCAGCCCCTCGAAGACCGCATCGTGGTCCTTCCCGGACAAAGCGAAGCAACGACCGCCAGCGGTCTGGTCATCCCCGACACCGCCAAAGAAAAGCCCCAGCAGGGTGAAGTTCTTGCCGTCGGCCCCGGCCGTCGCAGCGAACAGACCGGCGAGGTCATCCCCGTCGACGTCAAGAAGGGCGACACCGTCGTCTACTCCAAGTACGGCGGCACCGAAATCACCGTCGAAGGCCAAGACGTCCTCATCCTCAACGCCCGCGATGTCCTCGCGGTCATCAAGTGATCGGAAGCTGACACATGGCAAAGATGCTCAAGTTC
>CAIKHC010000191.1 GCA_903827085.1 uncultured Candidatus Nemicrothrix sp.
ATCAGCCCGGATTGATGGCTTGCGCGAACGTCATGAACACCCACGGCTTGGGGCCCTTGGTGTATTCGCTATGGACGAACTCGAGTTCAAAGCCCGCGGCTTTCACTAACTCAACTGGGTCCCGGGTGAGGTGGCAACCATCGGCCAGACGCTTTTCCAGCGGATCAAGGCGACGTTGCCAGGTCTGGGTCTTGGCATCGGGAGCGAGTCCGTGTTCAAGGAAATGGAAACGACCACCGGGCTTGAGGACTCGTCGGAGTTCGGCGAGCGCCTGTTCAACGCCAGGAATCGTGCAAAGCGTGAACGTGCACAGCGCGCCGTCACAGGAGTTGTCGTCAAGCGCGACCGTTTCGCCATGCAGGCCCGCGTACTGGATGGGAATAGGGGAAGCAGCGATTCGTGGGACTGCGATCTTGCGCGCGGTTAACGCGGGCTCGACGGCGTAGACGAGTTCGATTTCCGGTGGGTAGCTCGCGACGTTGAGGCCAGACCCAAATCCGATCTCCAAGACCGTTCCCGACAAACCAGCGGCCACGGCGTTGCGTCCCTCTTGCATGGCGGGCGTGCCGAGTGCCTTGTCGATAAAGCGGGGAACGATGTGCGTGCTGTAGAAACCCATTTCTGTGACCGTAGCGGTTGAGGGCGTTGCGATTCTGTCCGCCCTATGGTGACCACAGGACACGAGGGGGATCGATGCAACTTTGGACAGATGAGATTGAGGCAATGCGGCCCGAGGCCCGGGCCGTTGTCGATGCCGGCATGGCGCTTGTTGCCGAACTCTTTGCGGGGGACGGTGAGCCGCCCACCGATTTGCTTGGCGCTGCTCAGCACATGCGCCGTTCGTTTGAACGCATGTATTCGCCAGTGCCTGAAGCGATTGTGCGTGACATCGCCGGAGTGCCATGTCGAACGTTCGTGCCTGATGGTCCGGCCACTGCGATCTACCTCCATTTCCATGGCGGCGGAATGGTTATCGGTGCGCCCGAAATGAGCGATTCCTCCAATCTCGATCTTTGTCGTCGATTCGGAATGACCGTGATTTCGGTGGGGTATCGCAAAGCTCCCGAGCATCCGTTCCCTGCAGGACCTGATGACGGAATCGCGGTTGCGAAATGGATCATCGACAACGGAATTAGCGAGTACGGCTCCGATCGAATCATTGTCGGCGGAGAATCCGCAGGCGGCTACATGGCGGCTGCAGTTGCACTGCGCATGCGCGATGAGTTGAACGCAATCGAACACCTTGTCGGCGCGAATCTCGTGTTTGGCGTGCACGACTGGGGTCGTTCACCAAGCCAGCGCGGCCTTCGAGTGCTGAATGCTCCTGACATGCTCACGCCCGAAGGTATGGCGATGTTCGGCGATTGCTATTTGCCAGGCATGACCATTGAAGAGCGACGCGCGCCCCACATCTCGCCGCTCTTTGCTGACCTCCACGATCTGTGTCCTGCGTTCATGAGCGTCGGAACTGCCGATCACCTGCTCGACGACACACTGATGCTCGCACCGCGCTGGGTCGCTGCAGGAAATGAGGTCGAGTTGTTTGTTGCCCCTGAGATGCCGCACGGATTCCAAGCATTTCCCTGTGGGATTACCTCGGCGTGGGCGGCAGCGCAGTTCGACTGGTTCGCTCGACGACTTGGGTCCTAACGCGACGATGCCCGCCCCGAAGGGCGGGCATCGAATGCGATCAGAAGTTTTCAGATCAGTTGGACATGCAACCGTTGGTGTAAATCACTGCCGGAAGTTTGCCCTGCTGGCAAACAACACCGCGGTCCTGGGTGACCCACTTGCCGTCACGTGATGCCAAGACATCGGTGACTGCAAGAGTCGGTGCACCGCTTGCAGCGGGAGGAGTGAGTTCCGCCCATGCGTAGGCCCAGCCTGAGTCACAGCCGAAGCCGGTGACCTTCACGGTGGTACCTGCAGTCATCGCGCCATCAACGCCAGCGGTGATGGCTGCCGAGGTGCATGCAGCTGCTGCTCCGGTCGGACCAACTGGGGCCGGTGTCGGAGTCGGAAGCACGCAGATCTTCTTCTTGGCTTGCGCGTCGGCAGAAAGTGCTGCCTTCGTCTTCGGGCCATAGGTGCCGTCAACGGTCAGGCCAGCGCCCTTCTGGAATGCTTTGATGCTGGCAATCGTGTGCGGTCCAATGACTCCGTCGTTGTTACCAACATCGCAACCAACGGTGTCGAGCCATTCCTGCATCTGAATGATGTCGGCCTTGGTGAGGGTGCTCACTGGCTTCACGCCAGAAGTTGTAGGTGATGAAGCGGCAGTCGTGGTGGTTGAGCCTTTGTCGCTTGACTTGCTGTCGCTACTGCACGCAGCAACGCCGGCCACGATGGCCAACGAAAGGACAGCAACGCCGAGAATTCGGCGCGCAGAATGAGAACGCATAGTTCCTCCGGGGGTAGGGGTAAAAGGCGAAACCGCCTTGCAGGACGGTAGTGAGTGGGGTGCTCAAGGCCGTGGACCCCAACGATGTGCCACGCTCTCAGGAGACAGAGGAGGAGTGGGGCGTGTCCGGACCATTAGAAGGTGTGAAAGTCGTCGAACTTGGTATGTGGGTGGCCGGCCCAGCATGTGCCGGGATCCTTGCTGACTGGGGTGCAGACGTCATCAAACTGGAACCACCCGGCGGAGGTGATCCGGCTCGGACCTATCAAGCCCTGTTCGGCACGATGATGCCGGACAATCCCGTTTTCGAAATGGACAACCGCTCGAAGAAGTCGCTCGCTGTCGATCTGCGAACGGCCGAAGGCCAGGCGCTTGCGCTCGAGCTTCTCGATGACGCCGATGTTTTCGTCACGAACTTGCGCCGTGGCGCTCTGGAACGTTGGGGGCTTGGTCCCGACGACGTGATGGCGCGCAATCCGCGACTCGTCTACCAACTCATTAC
>CAIKHC010000192.1 GCA_903827085.1 uncultured Candidatus Nemicrothrix sp.
ACCCAATGTCGTCCTTGGTTTCGGGAACCCCAAAGAGGATGACTCCCGGAACACCGAGGCCTACGAGATCGGCAACCTCGGCACGAAGCGAACCAAGGGTGTGTTGCATGACGCCAGGAATCGATGCGATCGGCTGTGGTTCTGTGATTCCTTCACGCACGAAAAGGGGCGCAATGAGATCGTCGGGGGTGAGACGCGTTTCAGCGACCATCCGTCGGAGAGCAGGTGTGCGTCGAAGACGACGAAGTCGGCGTTGAGGGAAACTCATTGGCGCAGAGCCTAGGCACGTCGCTGTTGGCGACCGAATCGGGGGCCACGACTGGAACGTCGGGGGGTCTTCTGCTTCGGGGTGGCCGGGTGCGCACTGCGTTCAACGAGCGCATCGACAAGTCCGTCAATGGTGTGGACATCGGCGATCACATCGACGCGAAGACCAGCCCGACGCGCCGTGTCGGCCGTGATTGGACCAATACACGCGACGACCTTGGGGAGCGTGTCGACCCCGAATGCCGCAACCCAGTTGTCGACCGTTGAAGCCGAGGTGAACGTGACGATGTCGGCGTCAGTGATTCGTTCGCGCTCGGCATCAGAAGGTTCCACTGGAATTGTTCGATAGGCATCGACGACATCGACGCGCCATCCCATCGCTCGCAATCCGTCGGGCAGAACGTCGCGAGCAACCTCGGCACGTGCAAGCAAGACTCGCCGTTGGTCGGCGTCGTGAGGAAGTGGAAACGCTTCGAGCAGCGATTCAGCAATGAATCGTTCGGGAATGAGGTCGGTCACGAGGTTGTGATCGGCCAGAACTTCGGCAGTTCCTGGGCCAATCGCTGCAATCTTTACGCCGGCAAGATCGCGTCCGTCGCGCAGGTGCTCGCAGAATCGCGCCGCACCATTTGCTGACGTCAGCACGAGCCAGTCATAGGAAGAGACCTGCGCAACTGCAGCGTTCAACGCCGCGCCGCCGTCAAGTGGATCAACAATCTCAATGGTGGGCACAATCAACGCGTCGGCCCCTTCGTCTCGTAACCGATCAGCGAGAACGGATGACTGATGCCGGGGCCGCGTGACAATCACTTTCTTGCCAAAGAGCGGCCGTGATTCAAACCATGAAAGATCCATGGCCGCGACCTGTCCGACCACGATCACGCTCGGCGACGCCAATTGTTCTTGGGCGATTGCTGAAAGCGTTGACCTCACGGTGTGTTGTTCGGGACGCGTACCCCACCGAATTGCTGCTGCGGGCGTATCGGGGGCAAGACCGCCGGCGAGGAGCCGATCGACGATCTTCGGCAACCGGCCGATCCCCATGAGGATGATGATGGTCCCCCCCAGTTGCGCAGCAGCTTCCCAATTGACCTCGTCGCTCTTGTCGGGATCCTCATGGCCAGTAATGACGGTGAATGAGGTCGACGAGTGGCGCAGCGTCACGGGAATGCCCGCATACGCAGGAACGGCGATTGCCGAGGTCACCCCGGGCACGACCTCGTAATGGAGGCCCGCAGCGGCAAGAGCCGCTGCTTCCTCTCCCCCACGAGCGAAAACGAACGGATCACCGCCCTTAAGACGAACGACTGTCAGACCCTGTTTGGCCTTTTCGACGAGCAATGCATTGATGTCGTCCTGAGGCATCACGGCACGACCCGCCGATTTCGCCACGCTGATTCGCTCCGCCCCAGGCGGGGCCAGATCGAGCAAAGCGCTGACAGAAAGCCGGTCGTAGACCACGACATCGGCCATCGCCAAGGCCTCGGCGCCACGAAGTGTCAGCAATCCCGGATCGCCCGGTCCAGCTCCGACGAGAAACACAGTCACTTTTTGAGCCTAGGGGGAAGGCCTGCCCTTAGGCCCCTTGGGGCCCTCTATGCCCAAGGTCACAGGGCATCTCGGAAGCTTTTCCGCGGATCGGAAATATTTAGCGCTAAATTCAGTTACACCTCATGACGGCAACGTCACTCGGTTCACGAACCCAGGAGTTGAGATGGAATCCATGTTGCTCGCAGTAGCTCGACCTGAATGGATGGATCATGCCTCGTGCAAGGGTCGAACAAACCTCTTCTTCGGCATCGCTGGGGAACGGCCGGAACGCAGGGTTCGTCGTGAAGCATCAGCTCGCGCGATGTGCGATGCGTGTCCGGTGAATTTCGATTGTCGCGAATTAGCTCGCGACAACCGTGAAAACGGTTTTTGGGGTGGCGAGAACGAAGAAGAACGAGCCGCAGCCGGCCACTCCCCTCGTTCAATCAGTCGCCGCTCGGTGCAAGACGCAGCTCGAGCATCCTGAGACTCAGCGCTTCACTGCCCCATACGCATCAAGAACACGCCCGCGGCTGAAGGCAAGATCAACAATCGGTTCGGGATAGTCCAACCCAATTTCAATACCGGCCGCGGCGAGTTCAAGCGGACCAGTAGCCCACGGTTCATGAATAGCTGACGCATCAAGGTTTGCGAGTTCCGGAACCCAACGTCGGATGTAGTCACCGTTTGCGTCGAACCGTTGACTTTGCAGAATCGGATTAAACACGCGGTTGTACGGAGACGCATCGGGACCAGTGCCCGCAACCCATTGCCAATTCCCAACGTTCTGCGAAACATCTGCATCGAGCAGCACATGCCGGAAATAACGTTCGCCGCGCCGCCAATCGATCAGCAAGTTCTTTACAAGGAACGATGCCGTGACCATCCGTACACGGTTGTGCATCCAACCGGTCTCACGAAGTTGCCGCATACCCGCGTCAACCAATGGATAACCAGTGCGGCCGTTCTTCCACGCTTCAAAACCTTTGTCGTCTTGTCGCCACTGGATCGCCGCGTACTGCGGCTTCATAGGTTGTTCAACGAGCGTCGGTGTTGCAATCAACATGTGCGCATACCAATCGCGCCAAGCAAGTTGACGCACCAATGCTGCGCGTCCCCCCGTTGATTCCCCGACCACCTGAGCAACTCGGCGCGGTGACAGCGTTCCGAAACGAAGGTCGATCGACAACTGAGAAGTTCCAAGGACCGATGGTGTGTTGCGATCTTCGTCGTAGGTATCGGCGCGAGCGACTGCGAGATCGAGTCGCGCAAGTGCTCCGCGTTCTCCAGGCAGAGCCGCCTCTCCGACTTCTCCGTCAAGGACTGGATACTCGCCCTCGATCTTCGGTAGTGCATCGCCCGGATCGTTTGTAAGTGACGCATCGCCTGATGTCGGCCAAGGTGTCCATGGCGTACGTTCCCACACACGAAAAAAGGGTGTGAACACCTGCGAAAGCGAACCGGCCTTGGTCTGAATGTGGCCTGGTTCGTGCACCAAGGTGCCCCACTCGGGCACCCATTCAACGGCGTTCGCTTCGAGAGCCGCTCGCACGGCATCATCACGTTCGGCGGCATACGGCGTCACATCGTGATTGACATGAACCGCAGAGACGCCAAGCCGACCCGCTTCTTGCGGGACAACAACTCGTGGGTCGCCAACCCGAACAAGAAGTCGACCACCTTGTTCGGAAAGGACTGCATCAAGCGCCGAGACGTCACCGAGAAGTCGGACAACACGACG
>CAIKHC010000193.1 GCA_903827085.1 uncultured Candidatus Nemicrothrix sp.
CCCGAGGCCGTCGTCATCGGCGACGTCACGATTGGTGCCGACAGCACGATTTGGCCATGCGCAGTGTTGCGCGGCGACAACGGCGGAATTCGTATTGGCGAGCGCACGTCGATTCAAGACGGAACCGTCATTCACTGCATCCCGACGCGACCAACGATTGTTGGCGACGATTGTGTGGTTGGCCACATCGTTCATCTCGAGGGCTGCACGATCGAGAGCAACTCGCTCGTTGGTAACGGCTCGGTTGTGCTGCACGAAGCGATTGTTCGCTCTGGCTCTTTGGTTGGCTCGAATGCTGTTGTTCCAAACCGTATGGAAGTCCCGACCGGCATGATGGCGCTCGGAATTCCGGCGAAGTTGCGCGAGGTCGGACCGAATCAAGCGTTTATCCAGGAAATCGCGGTTCGTGATTACGCCGAACGCGGGAAGTTCTACAAAGCGCAGATGCGTCGAATCGACTGAAGTCTGGAAAGGACGCTTACGCGTCTGAGCCCAACCAGTTGAACGGCGACCACGGCAGGTTGCGCAACACCCAAAACGCGACAACTGCGAGACCGATTGCGATCCACGTATTTCGTTTGAACTCAAAATGAAGCACGCGTCGTCCGGTTCGGCGAGCGATCGCGTTCCAGCCGAACCACAACGCGCTCGAAGCGAGGATGAAGCTCAGGAGAAGGTTGTGGCTGAGGGCGCGTGACACATCGCCGTTCAAAAGTGCGTGGAGACCACGAGTCATGCCACATCCGGGGCAATCGAGACCGGTCGTGGCCTTGAATGTGCAAGCGGGGAGAAGTTGTGTCGTGTTGGGGTCGATAACGCCAACCGCAACGCATCCAGCAAGCGCAACGCCGCCTGCAATCCAAATTCCGGTTCTGCGGCGCCGGACTCGCGTCGTTTCGGCAGGTGGCGGGGGAGGGCCTTGGTTTGCCGAATCGACTGGGTTCGTCAGCACATCGCAAGTCTAGGGCTGGCCTCGCCTTGGTTGGCTGTCGATGCCTAGGGTGCGGACATGAATCTTGGACGCGTTGGCCTGTGGGCCTATCAACTTGATCTCGTTCCCTCCGCTCAGGCGCAGGAAACCGCTGCGGAAATCGAGGAACTCGGTTACGGAGCACTTTGGATTCCGGAGATGATCGGACGTGAATCGTTCGTGAGCTCAACGCTTCTTCTTGCTGGGACAAAGAAGATGGTGATCGCTACCGGTATCGCATCGATCTACGCGCGTGATGCGTTGTGTGCGAACTCCGCATGGAACACGGTTTCCGAGGCCTTCCCCGACCGTTTCCTTCTTGGTCTCGGGGTGAGCCATGAGGTCATGGTGTCTGGGCTTCGTGGTCACGACTATTCAAAGCCGTTCTCAGCGATGAAGGCCTATCTCGATGGAATGGACAACGGTTTGTTCACTGCGTCGCCTGCAAGTGCACCGCCTCAGAAGGTTCTCGCTGCGCTTGGTCCAAAGATGCTGGAACTTGCTGCAGAGCGCACTCAGGGTGCACATCCTTATTTCATTCCTGTTGAGCACACGGCGTTTGCCCGTGAGGTCATGGGCGATCGGGGTTGGCTGTGCCCGGAACAAGCAGTGGTTCTCGAAACTGATCCGGCCAAGGCGCGCGAGATCGCACGCGGGCATATGGCGATGTATCTCACGCTTCCGAACTACACAAACAATCTGAAGCGCTTCGGTTTCGCCGACGAAGACTTTGTCGACGGAGGATCGGATCGTCTGGTGGACGCCATCGTGGCGTGGGGCGACGAGGCTGCAATTTCCGATCGGGTCAAAGCCCATCACGAGGCTGGGGCCGATCATGTCTGCATTCAGGTGCTGCCTGCGGACGGCACTTCGATCCCCATGGACACGTGGCAACGCCTTGCTCCAGCCCTCTTGGGCTAACCGGACTGTGGACTGGCCGATCGGGCCCTAGGCTGCACGGGTGAGTTCTCCGGTTACGTTCACCCGATCCCATGTGTGGTCGGTCTCTCATGTGGATGCGCCCGAGATCGTGAGCTCGGCATGGATCGACGAACAGCTGGCTGAGACCTATGAGCGCCTTGGTGTTCGTCCAGGGCTCCTTGAGTCCGTGGCAGGTATCAAGGCTCGCCGTTGGTGGCCCGAAGATGTCACGTTCGACGATGCTGCGGCGCGCGCTGGTGCGCTTGCGCTTGAACAGGCCGGGGTCGCTCCGGGTGAAGTCGACCTTCTGATTTCCACCTCTGTGTGCAAACACCATCTCGAACCAAGCATCGCTTGCGCAGTACATAACCGTTTGGGGCTCTCAACCAACGCTATGAACTTCGACCTGGGCAATGCGTGCTTGGGCTTCATCAACGCAATGACGATTGCGTCATCAATGATCGATGCGGGTCAGGTGAAGGTTGTGCTGATTGTCGATGGTGAAGGAAGCCGTCAACCCCAGACTCAGACCATTGCTCGCTTGCAGGACCCGTCCTCGACCGTGGGCGACGTCTTCGATCAGTTCGCTTCGCTCACGCTTGGTTCGGGCGCAGCAGCAATGGTGATGGGTGGACCGAGGCCCGGTTCGCACCAGTTCCTTGGTGGAGTCACCCGTGCAGCAACGAAGTATCACGACCTTTGCATCGGCGATCTTGACGAGATGCGCACTGACACCGCAGCGTTACTCGAGTCGGGTCTCGATCTGGCGGAAGCAACGTTTAATGACGCGCTTGCCGATGGCTGGCAATGGTCGAACTGCGACACCTACATCCTTCATCAGGTATCGGCAGTACACACCACAAAACTTTGTGAGCTGCTTTCGATCGATAGCTCGCGAGTTCCGCTTACCTATCCTGACTTCGGAAACATTGGTCCCGCTGCGGTTCCGTACACGTTGTCGGTAACCGCTGATCGTTTGTCGCCAGGCGATCGTGTTCTCCTTATGGGTATCGGTTCTGGACTGAACTGTTCGGTCGCCGAACTGGTCTGGTAGTCGGCCTTGTCGATCGATACCCCGTCCGCTGCTGACTGGGAACGGTGGGGGATTGATCCGGCGTGGCACCGAATGGTGCGCATCGAGCGCCCCAATGCAGTTGATGTCGAATGGAGCATTCTCGACACCGGTGTTGGTGAACGCGGCACCATTGTTTGCGTTCACGGCAATCCAACCTGGGGCTACCTCTGGAAAGGCTTCCTGGAAACGCTGAGCCCCGAGTGGCGAGTCATCGCCGTCGATCAAACCGGTATGGGTTGGTCGGAACGATCGACACCGCGCACGCTCGAGACCCGCGTCGCAGAACTCGTTGCGTTTTGCGAACAGCACACATCAGGTCCGCTGGTTCTTGCCGCCCACGACTGGGGTGGCCCTGTTGCTCTTGGTGCAGTGTCTTCACTCGACGTGCAAGCCGTGATTCTTGGAAACACTGGTGTTGGGCTTCCAGCGCGCACCCCGATGCCGCCGCTTATCGCAACCGCACGCCGGTTTGTTGATCTTTCCTGTCGGCGTAGTCCTGTCTTTGTGAATGGGACCGCAGCGATGACAGAGACGCGGCATCGTGCAGCGCTTCGTGCTCCCTATGGATCTGCGAATCGCCGTGCAGCGGTGGCTGAATTTGTAGCCGACATTCCGCTTTCCGAGACAGACGTGTCTTGGAGCGCGCTTCAGAAGTCAGCGAACAACCTCTCGAATCTTGATGTTCCGCTTTTGCTTGTATGGGGTGGCCGCGATCGTGTCTTCCACGATCGATTCTTGGCCGACCTGTTGCATCGG
>CAIKHC010000194.1 GCA_903827085.1 uncultured Candidatus Nemicrothrix sp.
CCGCTGCCGGAACCACGGCGTCCACTGCTTGGGCCGCCACGCTTCGGCCGACCAGACGCTGACGGAGTCGCCGAACGCGGGTTACGCGAATTCGGACGACCACCGGGCGTCTTGGCCGGTTCGGGAACATCGAGCATTGCCTTCACTTCAGAGGCGCTTTTCTTCAGTCGCTGACCGGGAGCAATTTCCTGCAGTAGCGGTGAATCTGGGCGCACTTTCGTCACGGTGGGTTTAATACCCGCCTTACGCATGAGTTGATCGGTGTCCTTGCGTTGCGATTCCGTTGCGAGCGTGACAACAACTCCTTCGTTTCCGGCGCGTGCTGTGCGTCCAGAACGATGGAGATATGCCTTGTGCTCCATGGGCGGATCGGCGTGGATCACGAGCGATATGTCATCGACGTGAATTCCGCGCGCTGCAATATCGGTAGCGACCATGGCCGCTGCCGTTCCGTCGGAGAATGCCGCAAGATTTCGCGTGCGGACATTCTGCGAAAGATTTCCATGCATCTCGACCGAAACAACTCCGTGTGCGTTCAACTGACGCGTGAGTTGCTTGGCGCGATGCTTCGTTCGAGTGAAAATAATTGTGCGGCCAGGTGCGGCGGCAAGATCGATGATGACGGGAAGTCGATCATCGTTCGTTACGTGCAGCACATGGTGGGTCATGGTGTTGACCGGCGACTGTTCGGAATCGACGCTGTGTGTGACCGGATCAGACATGTAGCGCTTGACGATGACGTCGACGCCCTTGTCGAGCGTTGCTGAGAACAGAAGATGCTGCGCATCGTCGGGCGTGCGATCGAGCAGACGCTTTACGCCAGGCAGGAATCCGAGGTCGGCCATGTGATCGGCTTCATCGAGAACACACACTTCAACGCGATCGAGTTTGCAGAAGTTCTGACTGATGAGGTCTTCAAGACGACCGGGGCAAGCGACAACAACGTCAACACCCTTACGAAGCGCGTCGACCTGCGGGTTCTGACCAACACCACCGAAGATGGTTGTGGTGCGCAAACCAAGTCGACGAGCAAGCGGCGAAATGGTTGCATCGATCTGGAGTGCGAGTTCACGTGTGGGCGCAAGAATGAGTGCACGCGGACGGAACGGTTGGCGGTCGAGCTGCAACATCGAAAGACGAGTGAGCACAGCAAGACCGAATGCGAGCGTCTTGCCGGAACCGGTACGACCGCGGCCAAGAACGTCGCGACCCTTCAATGAATCGGGAAGTGTCGATACCTGAATGGGGAACGGATCAGTGATGCCTTCAAGGGCAAGCGCACCACAGAGGGTGTCGGGAACGCCGAGGGCAAGGAACCCGTTGTCGGGATCAAGAGTCGGAAGCGCTTTTTGGGCGGCTAGGGGCTTTTCGTTGCGGGAACGATCGGAACCTGGTCGGGGACGCGCGCCCGAAGAGGAACGGTTGGTACGGGGGCGTTGTGACGCCATATGAATTTTCTCCTACTGAGGTCCGCTGAGAAAGCAAGGGCCAGATGGTGAGCACGGCCGAAACTTGGTGAAGTTGCGGGGTGCTGGGGCCTGAAGCGGTTCAGCGGCGCCGCTCCGGAACTGGAACGACAGAGTCACTCTAGTGCGGCGACCTGCGTTTTCCCTCATCGCCCCCAGTGTCAGTAGCGCGTGCGAGGCTCAGACCATGGCATTCGGACAGCAATCAGGCCCACCAGCATCGTCGAAACAGGTCGAGGAACTCCTCGCGTTGTTTGAAGGTGCGGGCTACTCCTCGTTCCGAGAAGCACGCCATATCTATGGGCTTACCCAACGTCAGGCGGGCGGAAAGTTCACTCGTGGCGAGGCCGACGAGCTCATTGCTCGTCTCGCTGCTGGCGAAGGCGAACTCAATGTTGAACAGGCCGAGCGCGCAATTGCATCGTCATCCGATGCCAACGAACGGGCGGCAAAGCGCGCCGCCAACCGTCAGGCCGAAGCCGTTGCTGCATTGCCCGACGAAGTTCTGGCCGACGAACTCGTGCGTCGCGGCTGGGTGTGTATTCCCGGCGAGTAGTTCGCGTAGGGCGTCAGGGTTGCCCGGCATGGGGCACTGCTACCTGCACCACTTCAATCGCTCCGTTGGGTGCGAGCGGTGCGTGACGTGAATCAGAGGTTGGCGCAGTCATCGCAAAGAGATGTTTGCCTTCCGGCCCGCCGAGCATGCACGCGTAGGTGTTCATCGTTGTTTCGACCTCATCGAGCACAACGCCACCTTCGCCGATGCGCATGAGACGCGGTGCAAGCGCGTTCGCGATCCACACTGCGCCTTCGGCATCGAGACAGATGCCATCGGGCGCAGCCATGTGTGCTGAGAGGTCGGCCCATACGCGTCGGTTCGAAAGTGAACCATCAGCGCCAATATCGAACGCAGTCAGTCGAAGCGCAAGCGTTTCGGCCACGATCATTGTTTTTCCGTCAGGCGTAATGACCATTCCGTTGGGAAAGATCAGACCAGCGGACGCAACGTTGATTATTCCGTCAGGATCAACGCGACACATCACGGTTGTGAGTGAGTCGGGATCGGCAAACAATCCTTCGATCCCCTGCTCATCTAAGAACACTTCGTAATCGAAACCGAAGTTGCCGATGTAGGCGCGCCCTTGCTGATCGACAAGGAGATCGTTGGCATGCCAGGTGAAGTGATTGCCGAGATCGGCATGCGTTGTCAGTTCGCTGCCATTCCAACGCATGAGCTTGCGATCAAGCATCGACGTGATGAGCAGATCACCATTGGGCAACCAGCCAAGGCCAGAAGGCTGCGATTCCACTTCAACAACGCGTTCGTCGTTGCCATCAAGGTCAATGGCGTGCACCGCGTGGTCATAAAAGTCGGAATACCAAAGTCGGCCCTCGTGCCAGCGTGGACCTTCACCGAAGAACAATCCGTCCCGAAGGATGGTGGTGCTCACGATGGAAGTTGGGCGTTCTTCACGACAATGCGGAGGTTGACGGCATCGGCTTCGAGGATGTTGCCCTTGGCTACTGCGTCATCAAGCGATGCAATCCAAGCGGCGTCGAATGCCGCACGACCGTTCGGAAGTGCCCACGATGCAAACGCCGCCGGAGGTGGTGCCACCGTTGTGCCAAACAATCCGCAGAATGCCGAACCGGTTTGGCCAAGCCCCGACAAGATCGCAACGGGAACATCGACGTGCGGCGTGCGAATACCGCCGGTTACGTTCCCCTTCGCGTCGAGCATGAATGCACCGTTGTTGATATCGAGCGTCGGACGCGACTCAGGAGCTTCACCAGTGCGAATCCAGTTGTCGAGCGAGTTCAACGCCGATCGCAAGACATAGGTATGGGGGCCAGTGTTGATTGGCGTCGTGCACGCCAACAATCCGCCGTAAACCGACGCCGGCGGGGTGAGCATTGCTTGGAACAAGGCGGCATCGCCCACACCATCGCCGTTGTCGGTATCGCCAATACCCAAGTTGTAGGCATCGGCATGTGCGGTGCCGGCAACTTCCCAGGTGCGAATCAGGTCGGTATCGGGTTGACGCGCGCCAATTGAATTAAGCCCTCTGCCCAACATGTCGGTCTCGGCCTGGAACTGCAGGACGGGAACCTTGAGATCAGTTCGGATGCGTTGATCAGCTGGCATCTTCACATCGACATTCAGCGCAGCTCCTGCATTGCCGCGACTGTGAATGAGATAGCCATCCCAAACGTCTGTCTTCGGTCCGATTGCATTGACATAGGTCGTGAGTCTGAAGGCGGATTGCGATTCACCAATGGCGATGACGCGTTCGGGCTGCAGTCCACCCAACATCAGATCGTTCTCGAACCACGCAGCCGCACCAGTTTGTGTGTACATGTCATAGGAGTACTGATCTCCAGGATGCACAAGCGATCCGTAGCGGCCGGGATCAGCAGCTTTCAGTGTGTACCCAGCAACGAGTCCCATTGATGGTCCGCCGTCAATGCCAACCACCTGCGCCGACAAACCAACCCACGCGTAACCCTCACGAATGAGTTCGACGTGGGTGTAGGTCCAGTCCGGTGCAGCGTCGAGACCACCGGACACGTTCAACCACTCAATGATGACGTTGCCATTGAAATTGGCCGGATCGGTTGGACGACGAACGATGGCGCGGGTCTTGTACGCGGCAGTTGTCGCTGGGTCGACTGACCAGTTGCCGTCAGCTGTCAGCGGTTGCCCTGACTGATACGCCGTTGCGGTTCCACTTATATAGAACTCCGACTGCTCGTAACCGGCCGCGGCAAGATCGCCGCTGGCAGCAGCAATAAACGCTTGGCCTCGACCACCCGTTGCAGGAACAACAGTGGGCACCGTGACCGAATCGCGTGATGGTGGCGAGGGTGCAACCACTTTGGGGCCTTTCGACGACGAACTATCCGATGAACAGGCCAGGAGCCCAACCCCCAAGAGAGAGACAGCGAAAAGGGCATACAAGCGTCGCCGAGTATTCATTCGAGTCACTTTCAATGGGGTCGACAAAAAACTGATTACTGCAGAACCTTTGATGCTTTCGCCGCGGCAATCAAGTGATCGACATCGTCGTTAAGAATTGCCCCAGCCTTGGCGGCGTTCTTCGTTGCTTCGGTGAACTTGGCAACGAATGCGTCGTGGGTTCCGTACTTCGCGGTGAGAGCTGTCGAGGTCAACGGAACCGTGCCGCCAAACAATGAACAGAAGGCGTTGCCTTTCTGTCCCAGGCCTGTCAACACGGCAATGGGTACATCGACATGCGGGGTTCGAATTCCGCCCTTCGCAATTCCGAGTTCATCGACGTTGTAGCCGGTGCCGGCAGCATCGACTTCAAGACGCGGCTGCGACGCAGGGATCTGATTCTTGGTGATCCAGAGATTCAGGTCGCGCAGTGCGGCCCGAAGGATGTACGTGTGTGGCCCAGTGTTGATTCCATCAGCACACGTAATGAGGTTGTCGTACACACTCTTCGGTGGAGCCATCATCGAGTTGAAATAGGTGATGTCGTTCTTGCCGTCGCCGGTATCAAAACCACCGCCGCCGAGGTTGTAGTAATCGGCGTGCGCAGTTCCGGTGGCTTCCCAGCCGCGGAACGTATCGGTATCAGGCTGCCGAGCTTTGACATAACCCCTCGCACCAGCAACGTCGGTTTCGGCGCTGAAGGTCAACACGGGTTTACCGAAATCGGTCCGAATCGTCGTTCCTAGAACTGGTGTCACCGCCGGCAACGGATCGACAGAGAGCGGAGCAGCGTTCCCGCTGCGACTGTGAACGAAGTAACCGTCGAACACGTTCGCAGTCGGCGCAACTGCATTCACATAGGTGGTGAGGCGGCTTGCCGACTGTGACTCACCCATTCCGATGACGTTCTTGACCTTCAGATCCCCAAGCAACGTTGATGCATTGCGACGCACCGCGGCGCCAGCTTGGCTGAAGATGTCATAGGAGTAGTTGTCGCCAGGATGTGACAGTGAGGAATAGCGCGCAGGGTCGAATGACTTCAGAACGCGATCGATACCCAGCGACATGCCGCCACCTTCGATTCCAACCCTCTGAGCTGAAACTCCTACCCATGCAAATCCCGATCGAATGATTTCTGGCGCCAAGTAGGTCCAGTCGGGGGCGGTATCAAGACCGGCAGTGACGTTGAGCCATTCAACGATGACAGTGCCGTTGAACTTCTTCGGATCGCTCGGACGACGAACCACCATTCGCGAGGCATATGGTGCTGTTCCTGCGGCGCGAGTCGTCCACATTCCGTCTGCCGTTAATGGCGCGTCACTCGTGTACGCAGTTGCGTTACCAGAGAAGAAATATTCGTCCTCTTGATAGCCAACAGTCTTGAGATCAAACACCGTCGGCTGCTGACCGTCTTGTGGCGGCGACGGAGCAAGCACAACAAACCCTTTGCCGCCGGTGACTGGTCCCTTGACTGTTGCTTCAGCAACAGGACTCGAGAACACAGTTGTTGTCGTTGAGGACGAATCATTCGATGAGGAGCACGCAGCTGCTGTTCCTCCGAGCGTCACAAGCGCGACTGCCGCAGCAATGAAACGTAAAGAAGATTTGTAACGCATCGTTCCCCCCGGACCGTTGTTGATCAACGCCCACATCATTCCACACGCTCTGCATGCGATGTCGGCTCAGACCTACGATCACGCAATGAGTCAAACCTTTGTGCGGCGGGTGGTCACTGGGATCGACGCCGATGGACGCCACGTCATTACTGACGATGGCGCTGCACCCAACACGATCGTGGCCGACACCGTTGCGGTCAGCGAAGTGCTGTGGCTCGACGGGCCGCAACCTTCAATTGCCGATGATCCCGACAAGGCCAATTCTGGATTCGCACTTGAGCCACCGCCAGGGGGCGCCAGCGCTCGCATTATCCAGATGCCCGGAATTCCCGCTGGTGCCGATCCCGACACGACATGGCTGCGCGTTGCTGGTGACTCCGAAAGCACACCCGGCATGCATGCGACCGACACGCTTGATCTCATGGTTGTGCTCGAAGGCTCTGTCGTTATGGGACTTGAGGATGGAGAGCGCGTCATTGGCCCCGGCGAGTTTGTGATTCAGCGCGGAACACTCCATCGTTGGCGACCAGCCGATGAACACGGTTGGACGTATTTCGTCGCGATGCTTCGCCCCGATGTTCAGGTGAGCGCCGAACCTGTCAACGTGAAGCCAGCGACAGCAGGCGATACACCAATTCGACGCGTCGTCACAGGTTCGCCAGTAGTTGATGGTGGTTCCGCCGATCGTCGCGTTGTTACCGGTCCCCCTGTTGTCGATGGTGGTGCTGCCGATGCAATGTCCTCGCCGACAACAACAATCACCGACCTTTGGCATACCGGTGGCCCACTGCAATCGGTTGAACAAGGTGGCGACCCTGACGGACCGTGGTCGCTTGTTCCTCCAACTGGTGGCTTGTGGTTCCGCCTCGTTGAACTGACGCCCGCGCCGCCCTCCGAGGAAGGTTGGCATGCCACACCGACGGTCGATGTCGATGTCGTGTTACGTGGACGCGTAATGCTCGAACTGCCCGATGGGGTCCAGACCGAACTTGGACCCGGCGATGTTGTCATCCAGCGCGGAACGAATCATCGCTGGACCGCAATCGGCGATGAACAATTTGCAATGGCAACGGTAATGATCGACGCCACTCACTAACTCTTTTTGGATCGCTGCGCACGAACGCCCAGCGATCAGGGCAGCACGATCGAGAACTTCGGATCGGGTGGATCAAGAAGTACCCGAATGGAATCGAGCGCGCTGAGATCGCCTTCAGCAGTTGCAACGCCCTGTTCAAGCAACGCCTCGACTGTCACCAAACCGATGACAAGAAGCAGCAGTTGTGAACGCGGAACAGCCACCGACAAAACGGCATCATCGGCATGCCGATTGACCGCATTCGACAGGACACCATTTTCGAGGCGAAGCAGATGGCGTTCGCCGGTCTCGGCAATTGTCCAGTTAATGGCGAAACGCTGTCCTGCAGCCTTCATCCCATCAATTCGAATTGCGATCGCATCAAACACCTGGGTGACGGAGATATGGGCCATGAGTGCGAGCGCGTTCTTGCCCTCCGGCACTGAAGACTCGATGCCTCGCAGCTCTTGCGCACCGGTGAGAAAGAAATTTCTCCACGTCGCGTTCTCTTGCGAATAGCCCATCTGTGTGTAGGTACGAGCGAGTAGTTCGCGCGCAGCCATGTTGGATGGATCAGCGAACACGACGTGGTTCACGACTTCGGCAACCCAGCGATAGTCACCACTGTCGAAGCTCTGCTGTGCTTTTTCCAAAACGACATCGGCGCCACCCATGAACTCGACATAGCGAACCGCTGCTTCCTCTGGCGGATGGGGCCAAAGATGCGCCGGGTTTCCGTCGAACCAACCCATGTAGCGCTGGTAGACGGCTTTCACGTTGTGACTGACTGATCCGTAATAGCCACGGCAATGCCACGACGAAGCGAGCGTTGGTGGAAGTTCAATCATTTCGGCGATCTCAGTACCGGTGAATCCGCGATTGAGATAGCGAAGCGTCTGATCATTCAGGTACGCATAGAGATCACGCTGTTTGGAGAGGTAGTCGACGATGTTGTCGGTTCCCCATGTTGGCCAATGATGCGAGGCAAACGAAACATCACTGCCGGCAGCGAACATCGCGATGCTTTCGTCGAGAAAACCTGCCCACGCATGTGCGTCGCGTACGAGTGCACCACGCAACGTCACGACGTTGTGCAAGTTGTGCGTTGCATTCTCGGCCATGCAGAGGGCTCGAAAATCGGGGAAGTAAAAGTTCATCTCGGCCGGAGCTTCGGTGCCCGGAGTCATTTGGAACACGATGCGCACACCATCGAGCACAAGTTCTTGTCCGGTGTGAGTGATATCGATCGTTGGTGGCAGCAATGACAACGTGCCGTTGGAAGGGGCCGGACCGAGACCACAGGTCATCTGTCCCTCAGGGCCGCGCGGCAAAAGCGTTCCGTACATATAGGTAGCGCGACGGCTCATGGCCGTTCCGGCCTGAAGATTTTCGCTGACTGCGTGTTCGAGAAAATGTTCCGGTGCAACAATCGGAATGTCGCCAGGGTCGCCGTTGGGAACTACTCCCCCGGCGCCACCGAAATGGTCGATGTGGCTGTGTGTATAGATGAGTGCCGTTACCGGACGATCACCACGAACCGATCGATAGAGAGCAAGCGCAGCAGCCGCTGTTTCACAGGAGACAAGTGGGTCAATGACGATGACGCCCTCATCGCCTTCAATCATCGTCATGCTTGAAATATCAAGGCCGCGAACTTGATAGATCCCCGGGACAACCTCAAAGAGACCGTGGATGAGATTGAGTTGAGCCTGTCGCCACAAACTTGGATTCACTGTTGCCGGAGCATCACCTGAGGTATCTCCG
>CAIKHC010000195.1 GCA_903827085.1 uncultured Candidatus Nemicrothrix sp.
ACCTTTTCCCGAACACCCGCGCGTCAGTCCGAACACTCGCGCGGTGGACAACCCAGTGGACCAGGGCGCGCGCGCTACTGCATGAATAGGGGACGACCAGCCAGTCATCCCCCGCGCTGTCACTCACGCGGTTCAGACTGTGGATCGCTGTGGATGAGCGTCGGACAACAAAACCATCCGTACGCTGGGAGAACAGTGGTTTGTCCACAATCCACAGCCCTTATTACTACCACTACCTATTTCTCCTTCTTTTTTAAAACAACATCAAGTACCACCGTCTGTCAGGAAAGTGAGCCGACGTGAAGTTCCGTTGTGAGCGAGATCCACTCGTCGAAGCCATCTCCGTAGCGTCTCGTGGTGTCACCACGCGCAGCTCTGGCCGCCAAGCCCTCATGGGCCTCAACCTTGTTTTGGTTGGTGATCAACTCCAGGTCACCGGAAGCGACCTTGACCTCACCATCATCGCCACGGCATCCGTGTCAGGTTCTCGCGACGGAACCGTTCTGGTCCCCTCGAAACTCCTTACCGAAATTGTTCGCAATCTTCCCGAAGGTGCCGTCACGTTCGAAGCCGACGAGAACGAAGTTCGCATTGGTTCAGGCCGGTCACAGTTCGCCGTGAAAACCATCGCTGTCGACTATCCGCCGATGCCAGAAGCCCCGGACTCTGCAGTCACGATCGACGCGGCCCTGTTACGCGATGCCATCTCCCAAGTGGTTTCTGCCGCAAGCACCGACGAGTCCCGCAAGTTTGAACTCACGGGTGTTTCAATCGCTGCACATGGAACCGGCATTCGTTTGGTTGCCACCGATACCTATCGTTTGGCGATTCGTGATCTTCCAGGAACGTCAATTCTCACTGAGGGCCAGAAGGTTCTTGTCCCTTCATCGGCACTGAAAGAACTCAACCGACTTCTCACAACAGCCGAGAACGTCACGATCCGACTTGCTGAACGACATGTTTCGTTTGAAGTCGATGGCGTTCGCCTCGTGAGCCAACTTCTCGACGGAAGTTTCCCGGACTACGAAAATCTTCTCCCGAAGTCTGCTGATTCACATCCGAACCGACTCACGATTGAGCGCGAAACCTTTCTCGAAGCGCTCAAGCGCGTTGGTTTGCTCTCGAAGGAAAACACCAAGATTCGTCTCGACATCAAGAACGATTCCGTGGAACTCATCGCGGAAAGCTTCGATGTTGGTAAAGCCGACGAAGTCATCGATGCTCGTCATGTCGGCGAAGAACTCGAGATTTCGTTTAATCCTGAATATCTCCGCGCTGGTATCGAGGCTGCGCCCTCCGATGAAATCACGATCGAAATCGCCCGGCCAACCAGCCCGGTCCTCATTCGCGGCAACGAGACCGACGATTTCCTGTATCTGTTGATGCCGATCCGCAACTGACGTGCGTCTCGCTCGTCTCTGGCTCACCGACTTTCGGTCCTACGCCAGCGCGGATATTGCTTTTGCACCGGGGCTCACCGCTCTTCTTGGCCAAAACGGCGAAGGCAAAACCAACGTCATGGAAGCCATTGGCTACCTGGCGACGTTGTCGTCATTTCGTGGCGCTCCGACCGATGCTCTCGTTCGTGCGGGTGCGTCTTCGGCGATCGTCAGAGCAGAAGGCGAACGCGAAGGCCGACAACTCCTCATCGAAGCGGAGATCGCAGCCACTGGTCGCGGACGCGTTCAGGTCAATAAACAGAAATTGGCTCGAACCCGCGACCTCCTTGGGGCGTTACGTGTCTCAGTTTTTGCTCCCGATGACCTGGAGTTGGTCAAGGGTGGCCCGGCGGAACGCCGCCGTTATCTCGACGATGCGTTAGTTGCCCGGCGCCCAGCGTTCGATTCCTTGCGCTCGGATCTCGACCGAATCCTTCGACAGCGGAATGCCTTACTGAAGCAGTCCGGTGGGCGCCTCAGCCCCGAAGTCGAAGCGACACTCATGGTGTGGGACGCGAAGTTCATTGAAACCGGTGAAGCTCTTGCCGATGCGCGTTACGAACTTGTGCAGGAACTTGG
Source organism: uncultured Candidatus Nemicrothrix sp. (assembly GCA_903827085.1). Lineage (GTDB taxonomy): Bacteria > Actinomycetota > Acidimicrobiia > Acidimicrobiales > Acidimicrobilacustridaceae > Acidimicrobilacustris > Acidimicrobilacustris europaeus. The sequence continues at coordinate 2,019 of CAIKHC010000195.1, forward strand.
GCCGGCGCTCGACCTCGCCTATTCACAAGTTGCTGGCCGGCCAGTGCCAGTAACTATTTCGTACGACGCACCATGGCGCGAACAAGGTTTGGCAGCAGCCCTCGAAGCTGCGCGCCGCGATGAACTTCGACGGGGTGTCTCTCTGGTTGGTCCCCACCGCGACGACCTTGTCTTGCACCTCGACCAATTGCCGTCGCGAACCCATGCGTCGCAGGGCGAACAACGCTCACTCGCATTGTCACTGCGCCTTGCTGCCCACCGCGTCGTGACTGACGCAACTGGGTCACCGCCGATTTTGTTGCTCGATGACGTGTTCTCCGAACTCGATCCCGATCGGAGCGCTGCGCTCCTCGAACATTTGCCGCCAGGCCAAACCGTGCTTTCAAGCGCGGCAGGGTTGCCGCCCGGGGCGTCACCGGAACTGGTGTTACGGGTCTCGAACGCAACAATCCGCCCCGAGTAACGCAAAAAAACGCAACCGAAGCCCTCCCGGGGTGTTTCGATGCAGGTTCCCTACACTGCTCTCATGCCGTGGGAACCGTTGCCAGATGCCTCAACCGGTGACCCTGTTTCGATGCATGCAAGCCTCGATCGCATCGTGCGTCACCTTGGTGGACCTTCAGCGGATGTCGCGACTGGCATTTTTGGCAGGTGGTCGGAACTCGTTGGTGACGCAGTCGCCGCACAAAGCCGACCGGTTGCAATGAAGGGAACAACGCTTGTTGTTGCAGTCTCTGATCCGGCGTGGGCAACGCAATTGCGCTTTCTTGAACACGATCTCATTGAACGACTTCGAACCGAACTCGGCGAAGACGCGATCGACACCATCGATGTTCGTGTTCGACCGGAACAGGCCGGTTGACCCTTTCGCCACCACGAGCGCGCCGATCATGATTTGCGCGTCGTAATACCCGGAAAACACGCGTGTCACTGGTAGGATTGTCGGGCTGTGACAGACGCAGTTCGAGCGTCGAATTCGCAGTTTGTACCTGTTGTTCGCTCAATCAAGACACCGGCGAAGTACCGGTAAGGGGAAGCCCAAAGCGTGGCGAAAACCACCGAAGAGTACGGCGCAAAAGACATCACGATCCTCGAGGGTCTCGAGGCGGTGCGCAAACGACCGGGTATGTACATCGGTTCCACCGGTCCTGCCGGCTTGCACCACCTTGTTTACGAAGTCGTCGATAACTCGGTTGATGAAGCAATGGCCGGTCACGCCACTCGCATCGAAGTGACCTTGATGCCCGACGGCAGTTGTGAAGTCGTCGACGACGGCCGAGGCATTCCGGTCGATAAGCATCCCGACCCCAAGATGAACGGCATGAGCGCCGCCGAGGTCGTGCTCACCGTCCTCCATGCCGGTGGCAAGTTTGGCGGCGGTGGCTACAAAGTCTCGGGCGGTTTGCACGGCGTGGGTATTTCCGTCGTCAACGCGCTTTCAGAGCGGGTCGAGGTCGAAATCGACCACTCTGGCGATCACCACTACATGGACTTCACCAACGGCGGAAAGCTCACCACCAAGCTCGAAGTTCGCGGAAAGGCTCCGAAGGGTCGTACGGGTACGACCGTTCGCTTCTGGCCAGATCCCACAATTTTCGACGAAACCGTCTTTCGTGCCCAGACCTTGCTCGAGCGATTCCAGATGATGGCGTTCCTCAACAAGGGACTCGAGATTCGTTTCCAGGACAAGCGCCCCGACGCGACCAACTCCGACGTCGTTGTGTTCAAGTACGACGGCGGCATCATCGACTTTGTGCGCCATTTGAATTCTTCGAAAGAAGCCCTCTTTAAAAAGGTCGGCTACTACGAGCAGGCCGAAGAAGACCAAGAAGTCGAAATCGCGTTCCAGTGGAATACGGGCTTCAACGCTGACGGAATGCATTCTTTCGCGAACGGCATTGCCACCATCGAAGGCGGCATGCACGAAGAAGGCTTCAAGAAGTCCATTACGAATGTCGTCAACAAGTACGCCAGGGCAAAGTCTCTTCTGAAAGAGAAGGAAGAAAACCTGACCGGCGATGACATTCGTGAAGGTCTCACCGCAATCATCTCGGTGAAGTTGCGCGAACCGCAGTTTGAAGGCCAAACCAAGGGCAAGTTGGGCAATGTCTCGATGCGCTCATTGGTCGAAAAAGCCACGAACGAACGTCTGGCTGATTGGCTCGAAGAAAACCCGGCCGAAGCTCGCAAAATCGTGGGGAAGGCGACACTTGCGTCCCGCGCTCGACTCGCCGCCCGCAACGCTCGCGATGCAACTCGTCGAAAGTCAGCGCTCGAGGGCGCGGGCATGCCCGACAAACTCAAAGATTGCGCGAGTCGCAATCCAGACGAGTGCGAACTGTTCATTGTCGAAGGTGATTCCGCTGGCGGTTCCGCAGTTGCTGCTCGCGAGCCACGCACACAGGCGATTCTCCCCATCCGAGGCAAGATCCTCAATGTTGAGCGTGCTCGCCTCGACAAGATGCTCAAGAACAATGAAGTCCAAACGCTGATCACTGCCATCGGAGCCGGTGTTAGTGCGGAATTCGATGTCGAAAAGATCCGCTACAACAAAGTCATCCTTATGTGTGACGCCGACGTCGACGGCTCACACATCCGCACACTTCTGCTTACGTTCTTCTTCCGCCACATGAAAGAACTCGTCGAGCAACGGCACGTGTACATCGCACAGCCGCCGCTCTATTCAACGGTGGTCGGTAAAGAAAAGATCTACCTCAAGGACGACACCGCGAAAACTGCGTTCTTGGCCGAAAAGCCAGACCACAAAAAAGAGTTCCAGCGACTCAAAGGTCTCGGCGAAATGGATTACGACGAACTCGGTGACACCACAATGGATGCCACCAAGCGCACCCTTCTTCAGGTCACCGTTGAACAAGCGGCAATCGCCGATGAAATTTTCTCGGTGCTCATGGGTGACGACGTTGAATCCCGCAAGCACTTCATTCAGACAAACGCGAAGGACGTGCGCTTCCTCGATATCTGAGGAAGCCGCCCGACGACAGGAACCACAGGCATCAGATGGCGAAGACGAAGGCATCGGACGACGGCGAAAACACTGGAGGAGACGACACCGGTTCAGGTGACGCTCCGCCGGCAACCTTCGGCACTATTGAGCCAATCGAGATCCAAGAGGAGATGGAGCGCTCCTTCCTCGACTACGCCATGTCCGTCATCGTCTCTCGTGCCCTTCCCGACGCGCGCGATGGCTTAAAGCCCGTTCATCGGCGAATTCTTTGGGGCATGTACGACCTTCGTGCCCTTCCCGATCGTCCCACCATGAAGTGCGCGCGAGTCACGGGCGAAGTCATGGGCAAGTACCACCCTCATGGCGACTCCGCGATTTACGACGCCTTGGTTCGTATGGGCCAGTCGTTTTCTTTGCGTCATCCACTGGTGCATCCGAAGGGAAACTTCGGCTCACTCGACGAACCACCGGCTGCGGCGCGTTACACCGAATGTCGTCTCGCGCCGATGGCGCTCGACATGCTTGCCGACATCGACGAAAACACCGTCGACTTCATCGACAACTACTCGGGTGAGTTCCAGGAACCAGTAGTTCTCCCCAGCCGTTTCCCCAACCTGTTGGTAAACGGTTCGCAGGGCATCGCTGTTGGTATGGCCACCAACATTCCGCCACACAATCTTGGTGAAGTCATCGACGCGGTGAATCACCTTCTGCAAAATCCGGAAGCAACACCCGACGACCTCATGGAATTCGTCAAGGGCCCCGACTTCCCGACCGGCGCGCTCATCATGGGCCGCCAAGGAATCATCGACGCGTACCGAACTGGTCGAGGTTCAATCAAACTTCGCGGTAAAGCCGAAATCGAAGAAGGAACGCGTTCCGATTTCATCGTGATTACTGAGCTCCCGTACCAGGTGAGCCCGAACCAGTTCATCGTCAAGGTGAAGGAACTGGTCGACAATCGCGAGCTCGAAGGCATTGCCGAACTCAACGACGAATCCGCGAAGGGCAAGATGCGCCTGGTGCTTCGCTTGAAGCGCGATGCGCCAGCGCTCGTCATCCTCAACAACCTCTACAAGCGCACGCCGCTGCAAACCAACTTTGCGGTGAACGCTGTGGCGCTTGTCGACGGCATTCCCCGCACGCTTAATCTTCGCGACGCGCTTGTTGCCTACATCGATCATCAGATCGAAGTCATCACGCGCCGTTCGCAATACCGACTCGACGAAGCGCAGCGCCGAGCTCACATCGTTGAAGGCCTCCTTAAGGCCCTCGACCTCATCGACGAAATCATTGCGACCATCCGTGCATCAGCCGACAAGCAAGCGGCTCGCGAAGCGCTCATGGCTGCTCCGTTCGAATTCTCGACCGAACAGGCCGAACACATTCTCGACATGCAGCTGTCTCGTCTCACCCGACTGGGCCGCTCGCAACTCGAAGAAGAAATGGCGAAGTTGCGCGAGACCATCGCCGGCCTCGAAGCCATCCTTGGCGATGAGGGCAAGAAGCGCTCTGTGATCGCTGAAGAAATGGGCAAGGTTCGCGAAACCTACGGACAGCCGCGACGCAGCCAAATCACCTTCGATGTCGGCGATCTCGATATCGAAGACCTCATCGACGACGAAGACCTCGTTGTCACGATGTCGGCCAAGGGCTACATCAAGACCGTGTCCTCCGATGCGTTCAAGGTCCAGGGTCGCGGTGGGCGTGGAGTCGCCGGCACGAAACTCAAGGACGAGGACTACGTCCAGCACATCATCCACACCACTGCACACTCGTACCTGTTGTTCTTCTCAACTCGCGGCCGTGTGTATCGCCTCAAGGCGCACGAAATCCCAATGAAGGAACGCACCGCGCGCGGCACCGCGGTGGTCAACCTTCTTCCGTTGCAGCCCGATGAGAAAATCCAAGCAATCATCGACACGCGCGATTACGAATCGAACAAGTTCCTCTTCTTCTGCACCAAGAACGGTCAGGTCAAGAAGACCAAGTTCACCGAGTACGACTCCTCGCTTCGTGCGGGCATCATTGCCATCAACCTCAAAGACGGCGACGAACTCGTGCGCGTTATTCCGACCAACGGGGGCGACGACATCCTCGTGGTCACCAAGGCCGGTCAGGCAATTCGATTTGCCGAGGACGAAGTTCGGGCCATGGGCCGAGCCGCTGCTGGTGTCCGCGGCATGAAGATGCGCACAGGCGACGAAGTTGTTTCTTGCGACGTCACTCGTGACGATGCCGCAATCCTGCTTGTTACCGATGGTGGTTACGGAAAGCGCACGCAGCTCGACAAGTTCAATCGTCAGGGCCGCGGTGGTCAGGGTGTGCGTGGCATCAAGATCAACGAAAAGAAGGGCTCCGTTGTTGCGGCCTTTATGGTCGGCATCGACGACGAAATCTTCGTGATCAACAGCGTCGGCACCGTCATTCGCATGGAGGTCCGCGAAATCTCCTCACAGGGTCGCGATGCCACCGGCGTGAAAGTCATGAACGTGGCCGATGGCGAAACCGTGGCCTCTGTTGCTCCGGTGCTCGGCACCGAAGACGAGGACTGAACCTCTTTTCCCAGCCCAGGAACAACACGGCAGCTCCGGCCGCTCCCATTACTTCTCCCACTGACAGTTCCTCACCGATCTTGTGGTCCGCTCAACGGATCAGACCGGTGATTCACAGCAGGGGAGTGCGCCATGTTTCGATGTGGCTCAGTTCGACACGACTCAGTTCGGCACGGTCCAGTGCGGCGTTGTCGACGCGAGGCGGGTCAGATCGTTCCGATGGCGGCGCTTGTCCTCGCCATCGTGATGCTCATGGGGCTCCTTGTGGTGCGCCTTGGGCTCCAGGTTGATGAGCGGGCCCGAGCCCAGTCAGCGGCCGACGCCGCCGCGCTTGCGGGTGCGACCGAGGGCGAGGACGTCGCCGGCTCAGTCACCGAGGCCAACGGGGCCGTTCTCGAATCCTTCGTGGTTCGCGGTTCGGAGGTCGAGGTTGTGGTCCGACGGGGCGATGAACGAGCCACCGCCCGGGCCCGGCGACAATGGTGACCTTGTCGGTCGCGAAGGGTCATGATGCGTACACTTCGACGATGACCGTCGAGCAGACGCCCGGAGTGACCTTCTCGGTGCCCCCGGCTGCCTCCGCACCACCACCCCCGCCGAACCGGGCCCGACGGCCACAGAGCAAGGCAGTGCAGGCCCGTCAGGTGCAACGCGTAGTGACCCGGCTCGATCCATGGTCCATGTTGCGGGTTTCGCTGTCGTTTGCCTTCTGTCTTTGGATGATCATCGTGGTTGCTGGCGTGCTGATGTGGCAGGGGGCGGTCGTCACGGGCAGCATCGGCAAGGTCGAGGACTTTCTGGCCCAGTTGTTGGCCGAAAGTTCCTTCACGATCGACGGAATCAAGGTCTTTCAGGGCGCTGCGGTCGCCGGGTTTGTGCTTTTTGTAGGCGGAGCGCTCTTTGCCGTCGTGACCAGCGTGCTGTTCAATCTCATCGCCGGAGCCTTTGGTGGGCTTCGGTTTACGGTGGTCGAACTCGAGACGGCACAGGTGGCCCCCGACCAACGATCCTGAACCGGTTTTCCCGGCCGCAGGGGGGTCCGGTATGGTGACGCCCCGGCCAGTTCGGGGCTATAGCTCAGTTGGTTAGAGCGCACCCCTGATAAGGGTGAGGTCGCTGGTTCGATTCCAGCTAGCCCCACGATGAAAATGTTCCGACGGGCCATGATTGCCATCGGCATGGGGGCGCTTGTCGCCGCCGCCGTTCGGCTCCGCGGATCGGGTGTTGCTCCGCCCCGCTCTGGCGGTTGGCGAGAGCTCTCCGGACCCGGTCTGGACTGACATGGCTCGTATCGGAATCTTGGGCGTTGGCGCAGTCGGCGCGCGTCTCGCGCGCCAACTTGTGTCCACCGATGATGACGACGTCGTGCTTCGTGACGAACGACGTAATCGCGTTGAACTGGTTGCCAACAGTCTTGGTGATCGCGCAAGCATCGACCGAGGGTCCTTGGACGATCCGCTCGATGTCGATGTCGTCGTGTTGGCCGGTCCAGCTCGAACCCAAACACAGGTTGCTGAACAGTTTGTTCGTCGCGGCATTCATGTCGTCAGCACCAGCGATGATCTGACTGATGTTCGTGCGCTTTTGGCACTTGATCAGCAAGCACGCGAACGCAATGTGCATGTGGTGATTGGTGCCGGCTTTGCCCCAGGACTCACCTGCGTGCTTGCTGCGCATGCTGCAAAAAAATTCGAACAAGTCGACGAGGTTCACATCGCGAAGTCGGGAACCGGTGGCCCTGCGTGCGCGCGTCAACATCATCGTGCTCTTGGTCGCGGCGCTATCGACTGGCGCGACGGTTCGTGGGATGCACGACCGGGTGGCTCTGGCCGAGAACTGTGCTGGTTCCCCGACCCCATTGGTCCGCAGGACTGTTACCGAGCAGAACTTCCCGATGCACTTGTTTTGGTTCCTGCCTTCCCGGGCGTGCGTCGTGTGACATCTCGAGTGTCAGCGACCCGTCGTGATCGACTCACGGCTCGACTTCCGATGCTGTGGCCCACCGATCCTGAAGGCGGGCCCGGCGCCGTGCGCGTCGAAGTTCGCGGCCGCAGTAATGGCCGTGGTTCGGTACTCGTCTACGGGGCAATGGATCGCCCTGCGGTTGCCGCCGGGGCAGTTGCCGCAGTCGCGAGCCGATTCATTGTCAACGGCTCACTCCGGAGATTCGGAGCGGCGGGTTTGGCCGAATCCGTTGATTCCCTCGCGTTCCTTGCTGAACTGGCTCGCCGGGGTGTTCGGGCTGCGGTGTTTGAGGGCGAAGCCGGGGCCTAAGGCCCTTCGGCGATCCGGTCACCAGGAAATCTGGGCCGGATGACTCAGAAAAATGGGCCGGGGTGACCTGAAAACTGCTCGCGCGCGTTCCTAGGGTGTCGATCCGGCAATCAACCGGTTGCGGGGTGGGCGGCGAAAGGGGAGGTTTCGCCGACTTCTGGGAGCAGGAACGTGCGCACGCACGAAGGGGGAGTCACATGAACGGGCAATCAATGGATCCCGAAGTTGCAGCGTTGGTCGACAAAGGGCTTGAGGCCGTCCCCAAAGTGGTGGCCTCAATTGCCGCAAACTTTCCTCGACATGTCGAACGAGCAGAACTGATTCGAGCCGGCGCGCTCGGAGTCGTCGAAGCGGCATGGAGGTTCGATTCGACTCGGGGTGTTCCATTCGAACGATTTGTCGCAATGCGCATTCGTGGTGCTGTGCTCGATGCGGTGCGCGCCGGCGACTGGGCGCCGCGATCATTGCGCGCTGAAGCCCGTCGAATTGAAATGGTTGAGAGCTCGCTTACGGCTCGCTATGGACGCCGACCGACGATTGAGGAACTCGCTGCGGAAGCAGGGACCTCTCCCGAGCGGGTCGTTAAGGTCAAAGCGCTTCTCGACACCAGCGTCGTTGGTCGACTTGATCAAGGCCAGAGCGACGAGACTGCTGCGGGACTCCGTTCGGAAGAACTCGCTGATCGAGGGCAACGAGACGTCGGTGAACTCCTCGAGCACGTTGAACTCCTCACCTATCTCCGCCAAGCACTCGACGAACTGCCTCAGCGACAGCGTCGGGTGATCCTCGGCCATTTCGTCGATGGCCACACAACGTCGGAATTAGCAAGCGAACTAGGAGTCACTCGTTCACGAGTGAGCCAACTTCGCACCGAGGCCTTGCATGAACTTCGCCGATCCATTGCCGGAAACTACGAGCCAGTTCCATTGCGTAAGGACCGCTCGATTCAGGCAGAGTCGGCGACGGTCCCGCTCTCGACAACTGCTTGACCAGCGAC
>CAIKHC010000196.1 GCA_903827085.1 uncultured Candidatus Nemicrothrix sp.
ACTCGGAACGGATTCGGCGAACGTCGATCACGGTTCTGAACCGTAGTCGTCGGCCCGGTAGCGTCAGATCGTGGTTTCTTCTGCTTCTCAACCTGCGATCGAGGTCACCGACCTCACCGTTCGCTACGGCGATCGAGTTGCCGTCAATGGACTGTCCTTTCAGGCCATGCCCGGGCAGATCACCGCTCTCCTTGGACCAAACGGAGCGGGCAAGACCTCAACGGTCGAAACCCTCGAGGGCTATCGCCGCCCCACTGCCGGTTCGGTTCGGGTTCTGGGACTCGACCCTGTGGCCGAACATCGCCAGCTTGTGGCCCGCATCGGCGTGATGTTGCAATCAGGCGGTGTCGCCACCGGCATGCGGCCGGCCGAAGCGCTGCATCTGTCTGCTTCGTACTACGACAACCCCGTGAACCCCGATGAGCTACTTGATCTCGTGGGGCTGGCTGATCATCGGTCCTCAACCTGGCGTTCGATGTCTGGCGGAGAACAGCAGCGGCTTTCGCTTGCCCTTGCGTTGATTGGTCGTCCCGATGTCGCGTTCCTCGATGAACCGACCGCAGGTATCGACCCGGCTGGCCGCCAACTGATCCGACGGATTATCTCCGAACTTCGCGATCGCGGCGTCGCCGTGTTGCTCACAACGCACGATCTTGAAGAAGCCGAGAAACTCGCCGACCATGTGGTCATCATCGATCACGGTGTTGTGCTCGCCGATGGAACGCCCACCGAACTCATGCGCGCCTCGCAAGGCGACGATGTTCGTTTCGGTGCACCCTCGGGACTCGACGTTGCTTCGCTCGGTGAGCGAATAGGCGCTGTGGTTACCGAAGCCTCATCTGGTGAATATGTCGTTGCATCCGCAGCAACACCAGCGATGGTTGCCGCTATCACTGCATGGCTTGCCGAGATGGATCTCCCCTTGGCCGATTTGCGCGCCGGGCGTCAGCGTCTTGAAGACGTGTTCTTGCGCCTCACCGCCGACGCCGCAGAGCCTGCGACAGAACCCGCAGCCACCCGTCGACGGAGGTCCCGTCGATGAAAGCGCTACTTGCTCAGACGCGTTCCGAATTAACACTTAGCCTGCGCAATGGCGAACAGTTGCTCGTCAACGTCGCGATCCCACTTTTACTGCTGGTGTTCTTCTCTGCGGTAAAGGTTCTGCCGATTCCTGCAGGCGTCGACAAGCGCGTTGATTTTCTTGCTCCCGGCATCATTGCGCTTGCAGTGATGTCGAATGCCATGGTTGCACTCGCCATTGGTACCGGTTTTGAGCGTCACTACAAAGTGCTCAAGCGCCTTGGCTCTACTCCTCTTGGTCGCGGACGTTGGGTGCTAGCCAAGATCGGAATGGTGAAGATTCTTCTCATTCTGCAGATTGCTCTCATCGTGATCGCAGCATTTCTCCTGGGCTGGAACCCAGGTGGCACACCGTTACTGGCTCTTCCCGCTGTCGTGCTCGGTGCATTTGCGTTCGGTGGAATCGGCCTGCTGATGGCCGGCACATTGCGCGGAACGGTGACCCTTGCACTGGCCAACGGCCTTTACCTACTGCTTCTTCTGCTGGGCGGAATGATCATTCCGTTCAGTGAAATGCCGGGTTTCTTCGGCACCATTGGCAAGGTGCTGCCATCGGGTGCGCTCAGCCAAGTGTTGCAGTCGTGCCTGCGGAGTGGCGCTGATCCGGCGGGCTCGGCATGGGTCGTTCTTGGCGTGTGGGCTGTTCTTGCGCCGCTCGCAGCAGTGAAATTCTTTCGCTGGGAGTAATTACGTCGGTGACGTCTTTCGGGGAGTACCGGACGGCAACGAATCAAGGCCTCCGCGTTCGCCTTCTTCCCATTCAAGGATCTCACGTTCGGTGAGATAGAGACCCTCTTGATCGGCATTGTGATGCCGCGCCGCCCAACGGAAGAAGAGCACACCGATAATTCCCCAAAGGTACGCGGCTTCGATCACTTTCATAATGAGGCCAGCAGCTTCTTGATCGCTCTTCGCCGAGATCCCCCACAAACGAATGGGCTGGTCGTACGCGTCGTACACCACCGTGTGCGAGAGCCACAGCCACGCCGCCGGAAGTGTCGGAAGAAGTGATTGGGCAAACAGGTACACCATCTGACCTGGTATCGAAAGCCGCAACTGCGGCCAGGGCCCGCAAACCGGTAGCCACATGATGAGCGCGGTGACGACGAAGAGAACATGTGCGGTGAAATGGAATGGGCCGCTCGATGTCGAGGTATTCACGAACTGCGGCATATGGCTGAGCATGTTGAACGAGTTGAACAACGCGAACGCCAAAATCGGGGTTGCGAGTACTTGGATAACTCGCCATAACCGTCCACCTGACGCCACGAAGAGTTCGGCCAGCCATGTTGGACACGAGAGAAGAAAGAGCGGCGGGACAACCATTGTCAGCACAAGGTGCTGAAACATGTGTCCTGAATACAGCCGCTGTTCGGCGATGTCATGAAGCGGCCACACCGACACCGCGGTCATAAAGGCAACAGCCAACCAAAAAGAAATGGCCTGACGTCTCGACACAACCTGAGTGCCCGGCTCGACAACTTTCGGACCAATTACTTTCGCAACGAAGAGACCCCCAGCAACGATGGCAAGTACCAACCCCCAGACTTCCCAATGGGCTGCGAAGGAGGGCATCGCTGAGAACATGATCTCAGTCTTGTGCGTGAGAGTGCGCGTGACCAGTCAGGGTCATCGCTCGTTCTAGCGGTGCTACTAGAACCAAAAACGGAAGGTCGTCAACATCGCGAGGTACACAAGCATCGCAAGAACCAAGCCCGAATAAAAGATGCGAGTCAGGATCGGCTTGTCGAACTTCAGATGCATGAAGATGTACAGAATCGTGAAGAACTTCACGGCCATCAGGATCATGAGCACCGGGATCAGGAGTTCATCGGCCCAAATCGGAAAATCCGGCGCGGCATACGTGAAGACTTCGATGATGGTGAGAACCGCAAGGAAGATCGCGGTCAGGACATAGACCTTGTCGCGCGAATAGTCCTTGACTGCACCATCGAGGGCAGTAGTGGGAACGTTGTCATGTGAGGTGATGGTCATGTGATGCTCCTCGATCAGGTTGGGATGAGGTACACGACGGCGAAGATGACGACCCAAACGACATCAACGAAGTGCCAGTACAGCCCGACGATTTCGACGGTCTCGGCCTTATGTTCCGGAATCTTGCCTCGCAGCGACAGCAACACAACCGAGACGAGCATGATGATGCCGACCGTGACGTGGATGCCGTGGAAGCCCGTGAGTGTGTAGAACGCTGAACTGAATCGGCTGGTGGTAAACCCGAGACCTTCGCGAACGAACACCGTGAATTCGTAGATCTGTCCCGCCATGAACGTCGCGCCAAGAATCGCAGTTGCGCCGAGCCAGACACGCATCCGCTGATGCTCTCCGCGCTCGATAGCCGAAACCGCCAACACCATGGTGAGTGACGACATGAGAAGAACGAACGACGAGGTTGACGTAAACGGAATGTCGAAAATCTCGTGTGGGGTCGGACCTTGAAGCGGACGCCTGTAGAGCAGATAGGTGGTGATCAAACCGCCGAACAACAAGCACTCCGACGCCAGGAACAGCCACATGCCCAACTTCGTGTTGGAAATGCCGGTGTTGGTGTCGGCATCGATATGCGCGTGTGCCTGATGCGCGTCGGCGTCAGCCAATGTCGGACGGGAAGTGAGAGTTTCAGCCAACGGTCTCGACCTCCTTCACTGCGTCTGCGGAGTCGGGAACCGCGGCGTCGCCACCATCGGAAGCATGAGCCTCGGGGCCATGATCGTCATGAGCGAGATCGGGATCGTCCGGTGGCTCCATAACCCAGCCGAAAATAGCTGCGAGAACAACGATGCCGCCGATAAGCGCGAGCCAAAGGCTGAAAATAATTCCGTAGGCAACGATTGGAAGTCCGAAGGCCAGTACGAGCGGCCAGTAGGACGGCGATGGAAGGTGAATTCCCTTGCCGTCGGTGCGCTGCTGTGCAACCTCTGCAGTCGAGGCGATGCGCACGAGCTTGCCGTCCTTGGTTTCGCCGTACTTGCGATACCAGAAGTCGTCGACGCGGGTAACGGTGGGGATTGGATCGAAGTTGTAGGCCGGCGTCGGAGACGGGGTCATCCATTCGATCGTGCGGCTATCCCACGGGTCGGGTCCGACCGGCGGAAGAGTCTTCGCCTTCGACTTGCTATAGAAGATGTTGAAGATAAACAGGGCGATACTGGCGGCAAGCGTGAACGCACCAATGGTGGCGACCTTGTTCCAGAATTCGAACCCGTAGCCTGCGTCGTAGGTGTAGATACGACGGCTCATACCCTGAAGTCCGAGCACGTGCATCGGAGCAAAAGTGAGGTTGAAGCCAAGAAGCATCAGCCAGAAGTTGGCTTTACCGATGCTCTCATTGAGCATGTAGCCGAACGCTTTCGGCCAATAGAAGTAGAACCCGGCCATGAACCCGAAGAACGCTCCACCGAAGAGGACGTAGTGGAAGTGAGCGACGATGAAGTAGGTGTCGGTCTGCTGTGTGTCCATCGGGGCAACCGAGTGCATAACGCCGGAGAGCCCACCGATGGTGAACATCGTGACGAGACCGATCGAGAACAGCATCGGCGCAGAAAAGTTCAACTTGCCGCCCCACATCGTGGCGGTCCAGTTCAGGATCTTCACGCCCGTGGGCACCGCAATGAACATCGTGGTGAGCGAGAACGCGGTCACCGAGATCGGCCCGATACCGGACACGAACATGTGATGGGCCCATACGCCCCAGCCCATAAAGCCAATGGCGATACCGGAGAACACGATGAATGGGTAACCAAAGATCGGCTTACGAGCGAAGGTCGGAAGAATTTCTGAGACCAGACCAAAAGCGGGAAGGATCATGAGGTACACCTCGGGGTGTCC
>CAIKHC010000197.1 GCA_903827085.1 uncultured Candidatus Nemicrothrix sp.
CTCATCGCCGATGCGGCCAAGAAGGTCAAAGGTGGCGGCGGAAAGAGCGCCGATCTCGCAGTAGCCGGAGGCAAAGATCCCGAAGCACTCGACGAGGCCCTTGATCTTGTTCGGGCGGCGGTTCGCTCCTAGTGCGAGCCCTCGGGATCGATTTTGGTGAACGGCGCATCGGCATAGCGCTTTCTTCGGGGTCGGTGGCGTCCCCGCTAGAAACGGTGCAACGGTCTGCTGACCATTCGACCGATCACAAGAAAATCCTTGGGATTGCGGCGGAATGGGAGGTCGACACCCTCGTGGTGGGCCTGCCCCTTTCGCTTGATGGTTCGGAAGGGCCAGCAGCCGAATTAGTGCGTTCAGAGATTGAGGAACTGGTCGCGGCGACATCACTCCCGGTCGTTCCCTACGATGAGCGACTCACCACGGTGACGGCCACCCGCCTGCTGCAGGAGGGTGAGGTGTCGGGACGTTCCCAGCGCCAAATGGTCGATCAAGTCGCTGCTGCGGTGATGCTGCAGGCTTGGCTCGACCGCCGAGTTGCGCAAACCGATTCCTAACCACGACACACAGAGCGAGCCGTGCCCGAACAACCAGATCCGTTCGAACTTTTCGGGCTCGAGCCCTCGACGCCTCAGGCTCCGCCGGCGTCGCCTTCTCCCGCGACGCCTTCGTCGTCGGCGGCAGAGACGCCCGCACCTCGGTCTATGCCTGCAGCCACTCCTGCTCCGGCCGCAGCGAATGATGGCAACGGTGGCGAGTTCGTCGCCGTGAAAGGTGGAGGCGGAAGCGGTGGAGGCGGCCGATGGGCCCTACTCATCGGTGTGCCGCTGATCGTCCTTGCCCTTTTCATCGCGGCAGCTGGCTTTTGGGTCAAAGGAAAGATTGATCCAGGTTCACAAGGCGAAGAAGTCGCATTCAGCATCGCAAAGGGCGAGACGACCTCGCAGATCGCGACATCTCTTGCAGAGAAGAAGATTGTTTCGAGCGCGACGGTTTTCGAGTGGTATGTGAAATGGAAAGGCGGCGATCCGTTTCAGGCCGGCAAGTATGAGGGTCTGCGTGTGAACAGTCCCATGGGCGAGGTTGTCGACATCCTGAAAGCGGGTCCACCTCCGCCGACAACGGTTTCATTCCTGGTGCGTGAAGGCCTGTGGGTTTCGGAGTTTAAGAAACTTGCGCTCGAAAAGTTCCCCACGATGACCCCAGCCGCGCTTGATGCTGCGTTGACCAACACACATCCGTCGTTACAACCTGCTGGTTCAACGAACATCGAAGGGTTTCTCTTTCCGGCAACGTATGAAATTGCGCAACAAGACGTTGGAAACGCGCAGAAGCTCATCGATCAGATGACCGCAGCGTTCGATCGCGTCTCAAAGGCCGAAGGTCTTCCCGATGCAACGGCCAAGCTGAAGGGTGTGGCTGGAACAAAGTCCATCTCGCCCTATGAAGCACTCATTGTTGCGTCGCTTGTTGAGTCGGAAGCAAAGGTTGACGAGGATCGAGCCAAGATCGCTCGAGTGATTTACAACCGCCTTGCTCGCGGCGAAACGCTTGGTATCGACGCGTCGGTGCTCTATGCCATTCAACAGCGCAAGACGAATCTCACCAACACCGACCTGAAGGTTGATTCTCCTTACAACACGCGCTTGAAGAGGGGTCTTCCGCCCGCTCCGATCAATTCACCGGGCCAGGAGTCAATAAACGCCGCGTTGAATCCCGCTCCAGGTGATTGGCTGTTCTATGTGCTTACGGACAAAGACGGTCGCCACTACTTCACCAACAACCTGACCGACTTCAATCGAGCCGTGGCCGATGCAAAAGCTCGAGGGGTCTTCTGATGTCGCCAACTGGCACCACTCAATTAGCGGCCGTTCTTGGCAGTCCTGTTCGTCATTCGCTTTCGCCAACTCTGATGAACGCTGCGTTTGAGGCTGCTGGGCTCGACTGGACCTATGTTGCCCTTGAAGTGGCTTCAATGGGACTGCCGGATGCATTCGCTGGGGTTCGCGCTCTCGGTATCGCAGGTCTGTCCATCACGATGCCGCACAAAGAAAGTGCCGCGGCATGTGCCGACCAGCTTTCGCCCACGGCAGAGCGCCTCGGCGCGGTGAACTGCATTGTGAATCACGGGGGACTACTCACTGGCCACAACACCGACGGTGAAGGTTTTGTTCGTTCGCTAAAGCACGGGTTCTCTTTCGACCCGAGCGGAAAGCGATGCGTCGTTCTAGGAGCAGGCGGTTCTGCTCGTTCAATCATCCTCGCTTTGTCCGATGCGGGCGCGTCTGAAATCGTCGTCGTGAATCGCACATTGGGACGGGCTGAGCGCGCTGCGGCACTTGCGGGCGACCGTGGTGAGGTTGTCGCTCTTGAGGGTGCCCATTCGGATCTTGCCGACGCTGACCTCGTCGTAAATGCGACCTCGGTCGGTATGGGCGACCCCGGACCAAATGATGTTCCCTTCGACGCATCGATACTGCA
>CAIKHC010000198.1 GCA_903827085.1 uncultured Candidatus Nemicrothrix sp.
GAGAAGCTCGATCTCAAAACGATGATCAAGCTTTCTCCGCAGGCGCTTTCAAAGCCGAAGTGGCTCTTTGCGTATCTCAAGACCGGCAAGCTTCCCGATCTCAGCGCGCCGAACATGGCCCATCCCGGTCAGAAGCCTCCGGCGTTCTTTGGTGCGTACTACGAGTGGATGACCATGCCGCCTCCCAGTTGGGAAGACATCGCATGGTTGCGTTCGCAGTGGGACGGACCGTTCGTCGTCAAGGGCGTGTGTCGCGTCGACGACGCCAAGCGCGTGCGCGATCTCGGTGCCACTCGTCTTTCGGTTTCAAACCACGGTGGCAACAACCTCGACGGAACGCCATCACCGATTCGTGCGCTCCCGGCAATTGCCGCTGCCGTTGGTAGTGAGATCGACGTTGTGCTCGACGGTGGTATTCGTCGCGGTAGCGATGTTGTGAAGGCCGTTGCGCTCGGTGCGAAGGCCGTCATGATTGGCCGTGCGTATCTGTGGGGCCTTGCTGCCAATGGCCAGGCTGGCGTCGAAAACGTTCTCGACATCCTGCACGGCGGCATCGATTCATGCCTTCTTGGCCTTGGCAAGTCGCACATCAGCGAACTCACGCCCGACGACGTCATCGCCCCGCGCGATTTCTTCGTCACTCTGGGCGACAAGTAATCCAACGCGACTGCGGTCGCGTTAGAGGATTGAAACGGGAATGCGCTTTTTGCCGACGCCTACTGGTTTTGAGTGATCAACGCTGACGGTCGGGCGAATCGCGCCGCCGTTCGCTTCGAGTTCGGCAAGTGCTGTTTCGCCGTGTCCGAACACACATTCCGGGTCGGGAGCGTCGAGCGGAAGACCGGTGAAGAACTTGGTCGCCATACAGCCGCCACCGCATGCGTCGTAACTACCGCATGATCCGCACGCGCCGGGATTGGTGGGTTCGCGCAGTTCGGTGAACAGATCGGATGACTGCCACACTGCAGCAAAGCCACCTTCACCGTGAATCGAGCCGGCCTTGAAGTTGTCGTGCAGAACGAATGGGCAGGCGTAGACATCGCCAACCGGATCGATCAGACACACAACACGACCAGCACCACAAAGGTTGAGACCAGGAAGCGGTTCACCAAGTGCGGAGAGATGGAAGAACGAATCGCCGGTGAGAACCTGCGGGCGTGCGAGCAACCAGTTGTACAGCTCGATCTGTTGCGCCTGCGTGGGATGCAGTTCGTGCCAGGTGTCGATGCCGCGACCAGAAGGACGGAAACGCGTGAGACGAAGTTCTGCGCCGTATTCGTTCGCAAGCGCTTCGTAGGCGTCGACCTGCTCGACGTTTTCGCGAGTCATCACAACTGACAACTTGAACTGTCCGAAATCGGCATCGCGCAAGTGATCCATTGCGGTGCGAACTCGTTCGTAGGTGCCTTCGCCCCGAACTGCGTCGTTCGTAATCGCATCGACGCCGTCGAGAGAGATCTGAATGTCGACGTAGTCCATCGAGGCAAGGCGCTTCGCGTTCTCGGCATTGATGCGACCACCGTTGGTGGAGAACTTCACACCAACGCCCTTTTCCACGCAGTATTCGACGATTTCGAAGAAATCGGGGCGCAGCATTGGTTCGCCACCGCCGATGTTCACGTAGAACACCTGCATCTCGGCAAGCTGATCGACAACGGCCTTCATTTGTTCGGTCGACAGCTCGTTGGGATCGCGACGGCCCGATGAGGACAGACAATGCACGCAAGCGAGGTCGCATGCGTAGGTCCACTCCCACGTGAGACAGATGGGGGAGTTGAGTCCCTCGGCGAGTTGTTCAGTGAGCGCGGTCATGTCGTGTCTTCCTACGCGGCGGTTTCAAGGACAAGAAAGTCGCCAGCGGCGAGTGAGGTGAGTGCTTTTTCGAACGACGGCCAACGCTTGGCGTCGAGGCCAGCGGCATCGAACGCAGCGCGCGCCGAGGGCTGGTCATTCAGCGACTCAACCAGTGTCACCAAATCAGGTGAGCGCAAGAACGTGAGTCGGCGATTGCCGTAGTGATAGGCGAGCGCGCCGAAGGGCTCGGGCCGCAACGCGACCCGTTCGTGGAGCCGCCAAGGGCGGTCGGCATCGAAGGCAACGGCGGACATGAAGAGCGAACGCCCGAGGGCATTCAGTCGGGTCTTAGTAGACGCCGCACATGCCGTCGATGGAGATCTCCTCGACGAGCATTTCTTCTTCGATGGCCTCGTCGGTCTCGACGGCCTCGGTTTCGGTGATTTCGAGCGTCTGCTCCATGGTCCCCTCCGGGTGAAATGACTGGTTCGCAGCCTATCCGGGCTCGGCGGTGCGGAACAGGTGGAGAGCCTCTTCCACACGGCGTTCGGCGAGGGCGACGTACTCGGGGTCGAGTTCCATGCCTACGTAATGACGGCCAGTGCGCATCGCCGCAATGGCGGTTTGGCCGGCGCCCATGAATGGGTCGAGCACGGTGTCGCCGACATAGGTGAACAGTTCAATGCAGCGACGGGGGAGTTCGGCCGGGAACGGAGCCGGGTGACCAACACGCTTGGCTGATTCCGGCGCGATCTTCCACGTATCAAGCGTCCAGGCCATGAAATCGTCGGGATCAATTGAGTTCTCGAACGGCAGACCGTTCTTTTCACGCACGGAACGCTTCTGCGCTCGATCGAACCGGCCTTTCGACGCGATCACGATGCGTTCGGTGAGATCGCGCAGTACGGGATTAGCTGCTGACGCATAGGAACCCCACGCGCAGTTGCCGCTGGCCCCTTCGGCTTTGATCCACACGATTTCGCCGCGAAGCAGGAAACCAAGATCGTTCTGCAGGATTGTTGTGACATCACTGGCCAGTGAACGGAAGGGTTTGCGGCCAAGGTTGGCAACGTTCACCGCAATACGGCCGCCTGGCTCAAGCACTCGCCAGCATTCAGCAAACACATCACGCAACATCACGAGGTAATCGAGATACGAAGCGGGAACAGCGCCTTCGCCCATTTCCGTTTCGTAGGCCTTGCCCGCGAAGTAGGGGGGCGAGGTCACAACGAGGGCGACGGAGTTATCGGGAATCGCGGAAAGGTCGCGAGAGTCGCCGCAGAAGATGGTGTCTTTCACCGGGCAGGAAACAACGGTGTCGTCGGTAAGCAACGTTGGGGCCGGGAAGCGCTCATAGAACGACGTGGAGTCGTGGTTCTCGCGCTTAGACACTCCGAATTCGGAGGTGGCGGTGCCCTCTCGGGTGCGTCGCTCGGCCATGGGGGTCAAACCCTAATGAAAGCAGCGCGCGACCGCCTTTCTGGGCCGAAACCGTTGAGGTCCTACGATGCGAAGGCCCGGACGATCGACGCCCGGAACCCTGCGAAAGGCTTCTCATGGCGTATCCCGAAGGCATTGGCGCGATTGATCTCATGATCGGATTTCCGTTCCGCGACAAGAAGGCCGTCTATGAGTATTTGCAGGGCGGCATCAAGGACAAGGGCTCGGACGATCTGGCGATGCCCGCGGGCTACATGTTCAAAGACGTTCCCGATGAAGCCGGTGACGAGGTCGATCCGATCGACTTCACCTTCACCGAAATGGACAAGTACGGCGTTTCTGCTGGTTTGTTTGGACTGACTGACACGAGTCGTGAAGCAAAGAAGCGTCACCCTGGTCGCGTCTTCTTCAGTCTTGAAGTTGATCCCAACGACATCACAGGTGCGGTTCGCAAAATTCGTGAA
>CAIKHC010000199.1 GCA_903827085.1 uncultured Candidatus Nemicrothrix sp.
CGCCGCGATGATGACCGCCGCAAGAACGTGCAATAGCCCGCGGTTGCCTTCGGGAATGGCTTTGTCGATGATCTGGCGAAACAACAGGGCCGGAGCAAGCCCAAGTAGCGCCTGGATCACGATGACGATCAGAAATGCTGTGATCGCCAATCGATACGGGCTGGTGTAGGAAAGAACTCGGAGGATTGTCCGGCGGCTGAGCGACTTACCCGCGATCGCGTCGCGGTTGCCGGCCATCATTGAATGGAGCGAACTAGGCATCATGGTGGGTTCAGGCTACGGCCCTAAACGCGCTACCGGCGCCTTGAAGGCGCCGGCGTTGGTGGCGGAAAGTGAGGGATTCGAACCCTCGGTGACCCGAAGGCCACAACGGCTTTCGAGGCCGCCCCATTCGTCCGCTCTGGCAACTTTCCGTCTTCGACACTAGTGGCCGCCCTTCGAAGGGGGCCAACGCGGGTCTGGTACAGGTTCTGGGTCAGCGAAGACCAGCAAAGTAGGAAGACAGCAATTCGCTGCACTCCTCGACCCGCACATCGGAAGTCGTCGCGAACTCATGATTGAGTCGAGGATCGCTGCCCAAGTGATAGAGCGAACCGCACGCACCGTTTTCGTAGCTGCGAGCGCCAAATACGACACGTCCGACGCGGGCATTGACCATGAGGCCAGCACACATCGCGCACGGTTCGAGCGTGACCACCACCGTGGCGTTCTCGAGTCGCCAGGAACCAACCGCGGCAGCCGCATCGCGAACAGCCAGAAGTTCCGCGTGCGAAGTGGGGTCTTGGGACTGTTCACGCTCGTTATGACGTTGAGCGACGACCTTGCCATCGATCACAACAACGGCGCCGATCGGAACTTCACCCTTCTTGCCCGCGAGTCGCGCTTGTTCGAGCGCGAGGCCCATGAGGTCGTGATCGGAGAGTGCGGGGGCATCGACTGCGTCTCCCATTTCGTCTCCGATCACGTTTCTCTCAAAGCATTATTGGCGGAGGGAGTGGGATTCGAACCCACGGTGAGTTTCCCCACACACGCTTTCCAAGCGTGCCGATTCGGCCGCTCTCGCACCCCTCCCGGGGACCAACCGGCAGGGCCGAATGGCATTCCAGTCCGACAGGGTATCGTTCCTCCAGACCCGCTCTCGCGTGTGGCGGTCGGGTCCTGTGCAATCGGAACCCGCGAATCGAGTCAGGGCCGGAAGGCAGCAGCTCTCAACGGGACCACCGATGTGCCGCAGGTCGCCTGACCGTCACACGGGGGAGCGGGTCGTTTCGCGCCCCAAACCCGATCCAACTTCGGGTGATGGCAGTCCCAGCCGATCGGTAGGCTCGCCCCGATGTCCTACCAGTCGCTCTACCGCCGTTACCGCCCGACCCGCTTCAGCGAGGTCCGTGGTCAAGAGCACCTCGTCTCGGCACTTCGCAACGCCGTCACCGAAGACCGACTCGGTCACGCATACCTCTTCTCTGGGCCCCGCGGTACAGGCAAGACCTCAACCGCTCGCATCTTGTCCAAGGTCCTCAACTGCGAGAACCCAGCCGGGGGCGAACCCTGCTGCGTGTGCGACTCCTGCCTTTCAATCGATGCCGGCACAAGTTTCGATGTGCATGAACTTGACGCCGCCTCTAATAACGGTGTCGATGCGATTCGCGATCTCATTTCAAGTGCGTCGCTCGCAACTCCCGGCCGTTACAAGGTGTACATCCTCGATGAAGTCCACATGCTCTCGACTGCCGCGTCGAACGCATTGTTGAAGACGCTCGAAGAACCGCCTTCGCATGTCATCTTCGTGTTGGCCACCACCGACCCCCAGAAGGTGCTGCCCACCATCCGCAGTCGCACACAACATTTCGAAGTTCATTTACTTTCGGCTGCCGATCTCGAAGGACTTGTCGACCACGTCGTTGCCGATGCTGGTCTTGAACTTTCACCCGAAGGCCGCACCTATGTCTTGCGCGTTGGCGCTGGCTCCGCACGCGACACACTTTCGGCACTCGATCGCGTTGTCGCTGCCGGCGGAATCCCCGATTCCGAAGATGCCGTCGACGAACTTGTCGAAGCATTGTGCGAACGTGACACCGGTCGTGCGCTCATTGCCGTCGAAGGCGCGCTCTCTCGTGGTCGTAATCCACGCGTTCTTGGCGAAGCGCTCATTGCCCGACTTCGCGACGTGTTTCTTGCTTCGGTTGGCGCCGACCTTTCGCGTCTGACCGACACCGACCGCGCTCGCGCTACGGAACAAGGCCGTCGTCTCGGTGCTGCTGGCGCAACTCGCGCACTCGAATCACTCGGCGAAGCATTCGTTGGCATCCAAGACGCTCTCGACCCACGCATTCCACTTGAGGTCGCACTCGTACGTCTCACCCGCGACGATGCCGACGTTTCACTTTCGTCATTGGCCGATCGCATCTCTCGTCTTGAACGCGGTGGCGTTGTCGCGGCCGTCGATCCTGCACTTGCGAGCCCTGGTCCGGCCCGCCCGACTGCACCGCCCCCTCCGGTTGCCAACGACGACACCGACGACGAACCCGCCGATGGCAGCGCAATGCCCGCAGCCGGTAGCCGTCCCGCCGATGTCGCTCGCCAAGAACTCGCTCGTCGCTCTGGCGCTGAAGAGGGCGGGCGCCCTGCGCGACCAGCCGCTCGTCCGGCGCCCGCCAGACCTGCACGACCCGCCCGGCCCGGTTCTGCGCCCGCAGCGTCGACAACAAGTACTCCTGCCGCACCGGCACCTGAGCCAACGCCAACGCCTGAAGCACAAGCCGAACCAACGCCTGAGCCACAAGCTGCAGCACAACCAGCAGCCGACGCAACACCGGCTGCCGCACCAGCACCAGCGCCTACGGGCGGGGTAATGCCCGCACTCGTCGATCTCACGCGCATCTGGAGCGACACGCTCCTTCCCTCCCTCCCCCAACGATCTCGCGCCCGGTTCTCTGGCGGCCATTGGGTCGAGGTCTCCGACGGTGTCGCCGTGTTCGGGCTTCCCAACGAACCGCACGCAACGCGCTGTGAAGAACTCCGCCCCGAGGTCGAGTCAATGTTGTCGGCGCATTTCGGCACAACGGTTCCCATTCGACTCGTTGTCGATGGTTCGGCTCCCGATCCCTCAGCACCTCGCGTTGTCGCCGCTTCGCGCCGAGCCGCCGCCGACGAAAACCCAGTCGACGAATCCATCGACCTCGACGACCTCACGAATGCCCGAGGAACAGCGACTGCGGGCGTCGACCGCATCGCTGCTGTGTTCCCCGGCGCTTCACTCGTCGACGACGAATAAACCCCCTACCCCTTCGCCCCTCCGGGAGCCCACATGTCAGATCAGTTCGATCTCGGTTCGATGTTGAGCCAGGCCATGGCCATGCAGCAGCAGTTCGAAGACGCCCGAGCCCAAGCAGCGGCACGCGAATTCATCGGACAAGCGGGCGGCGGCGCTGTCGCCATCCGCATCACCGGCGGCCTTCATGTACTCAACGTTTCAATCTCGCCAGAAGCTGTCGACCCTGCAGACGTACCAATGCTTGAAGACCTCGTGCTCGCAGCGTTTCACGATGCGCTTGCGCAGATCGACGCGATGCAACAAGAGGTGCTCGGCCCATTCCAAAACGCAGGCATGCCCGACCTTGGTGACCTCGGGGGCCTGGTCGACCTTGAAGCGCTCGGACTCTTCGGCACTTCCGACGACATCATCGAAATCGACACACCGAATCCCGGCGACCGCGCGTGAGCGTGTACGCCGGTCCGGTTCAGGACCTCATCGACGAACTCGGTCGGCTTCCTGGCGTTGGCCCAAAGTCGGCACAACGCATCGCGTTCCACATCCTGAAACTGTCTACCGAGGACGCACTCAGAATCGCCACAGCAATTGCTGTCATGAAAGAGCGCGTCAGTTTCTGCACCATTTGTTTCAACATCTCCGAAGGAGACGCGTGCGGGATCTGTAGCGATACCCGTCGCGAAACAAGTGTGGTGTGTGTTGTTGAAGAACCTCGCGACATCGTCGCGGTTGAGAAGACCGGCGAATACCGCGGTCGCTATCACGTGCTGCAAGGAGCGATAAGCCCCATCGAAGGCATCGGCCCCGATCAGTTGCGCGTCAAAGAACTTCTTGCCCGCATCGAACCCGAAGGCATCGAAGAAGTCATTCTTTGCACGAACCCAAACATCGAAGGCGAAGCCACAGCGATGTACTTGGGCCGCTTACTGAAACCACTCGGCATTCGCGTCACACGAATTGCCAGCGGACTACCTGTCGGTGGCGACCTCGAGTACGCAGACGAGCTCACACTCGGCCGCGCCCTCGAGGGTCGCCGCGACGTCGACTAACTAGATCGACTCAAGAAGGATGGCGTCGCCCTGACCGCCACCACCGCAGAGTGCCGCAGCACCCTTGCCGCCACCGCGACGCTTGAGTTCCATAAGGATGTGCAGTGCAACGCGTGTGCCTGACATGCCAATGGGATGACCAAGTGCGATTGCGCCACCATTCACGTTGGTGATTTCGTCGGTGATGCCGAGCTTGGCCATTGATGCAACACCAACGGCAGCAAATGCTTCGTTGAGTTCGAACAGGTCGAGATCGCTGACCTTCATACCCACGCGATCAAGTGCATTGTTGATTGCATTTGCTGGCTGATCGAGAAGCGAAGCATCGGGGCCAGCAACCTGGCCGTAACCAATGATGCGACCAAGCGGCGTGATTCCAAGACGCTCAGCGGCTGCTTCCGAAGCAACGATGACAGCGGCGCCACCATCGGAAATCTGCGACGCATTGCCCGCAGTGATATTGCCGGCCTTGTCGAATGCGGGACGGAGACCGCTCAGTGAGTCATAGGTGGACTCTGCGCGAACACCTTCGTCGACGGAGAACAACTTGGGGTCGCCCTTGCGCTGCGGAATCTCAACGTTGACGATTTCGTCATTGAAGAGGCCATCGGTCTGGGCCTTGACTGCACGAGCGTGCGAGAGAGCGGCAAGTGCATCCTGTGATTCACGACTAAGGCCCGCAGTCGCGGCGTACTTCTCGGTGCCCGCACCCATGGCCAACTGATCAATGGCGCAGAACAAGCCGTCGAACATCATTGAGTCGACAACCTTGCCGTCACCCATGCGCAGACCGGCACGTGCTCCTGGCATGAGATACGGCGCGTTGGTCATGGACTCCATGCCGCCGGCGACAACAATGTCGGCTTCGCCGGACTGGATGTAGAGGTCGGCGAGATGGATCGCGTTAAGCCCCGAGAGGCACACCTTGTTCACGGTGGTTGACGGAACCGACATCGGGATGCCGGCCTTGGTCGATGCCTGGCGAGCTGTCATCTGACCGGCGCCGCCCAAGAGCACCTGGCCCATGAAGACGTAGTCGACCTCATCTGGGGTAAGCCCGGCGCGCTGAAGCGCAGCGCGAATAGCAATTGCGCCGAGGTCGGTGGCTTCGAATCCGGCGAGTGCGCCAGAAAGCTTGCCGATAGGAGTACGGGCGCCAGCGAGAATGACCGATCCAGCCATGTCTGAACCTCCAAGAGGATGAGTACCTAGCCGCCAACTCAGACAGGTGGTCGGCTGGAGGGACGGTGATGTCCCGGGGCAAAACACTACCCGTCGGTAACTCGCGGGGCCTCATGGCCTTGGGGTCAGCGATCACATGGCCTCTCGAGTGGCGGAAACGGTAGCGTTCGGCCCCATGCAGAAGATCATCGACGCCATCATGCAGGGAGCCCCCGGCGAGGAACTCGCGGCAATCCCCCTGCCCGAGTCCTACAAGGCCACCGTCGTACTCGCGTCCGAGCAGACGATGTTCGACGGAATGGACTCAGGCGACAAGGACCCCCGTCAGGCGCTTCACCTTCAAGAGATCGCCATGCCTGAACTCGCTCCCGACGAAGCCGTCATTGCGGTCATGGCGAGTTCGATCAACTTCAACACGGTCTGGTCCTCGATCTTTGAACCGGTCTCGACCTTCGGCTTCCTGAAGCGTCTCGGCAAAGAGAGTTACTGGGGCGCACGCCACGACCAGCCGTTCCATGCTGTTGGCTCCGACGCCTCGGGCGTTGTGCTGCGCGTCGGCAGCGCGGTTCGTAAGTGGAAGGTCGGCGACAAGGTTGTTGTGCACTGCAACTACGTCGACGATCAAGACGCATCAAGTCACAACGATTCGATGCTCGGCGACAACCAGCGCATTTGGGGATTCGAAACGAATTACGGAGGCCTCGCTGAACTTTCGGTCGTCAAGGCCAACCAGCTCATGCCGAAGCCCGCACATCTTTCGTGGGAAGAAGCGTCGGTGAATGCTCTGTGTAACTCGACGAGTTACCGAATGCTGGTGAGCAAGAACGCTGCCCAAATGAAGCAAGGCGACGCCGTGCTTGTGTGGGGCGCATCGGGCGGCCTCGGCGGTTACGCCGTGCAGTACATCCTCAACGGCGGCGGCACGCCTGTCGGTGTTGTGTCATCGCCCGAAAAGGTCGCTCTACTTAACGACCTCGGCGTTGAGCACGTCATCGACCGCCGCGAGTCCAACTACAAGTTCTGGGCCGACGAACACACCCAAGACGAAACTGAATGGCGTCGTCTTGGCAAGGACATTCGTTCAATGATCGGTCGCGATGTCGACATCGTGTTCGAACATCCCGGTCGCCAAACATTTGGAGCGTCGGTGTTCGTCGCTGCACGCGGCGGCACGATCGTCACCTGCGCTGCAACGAGCGGCTTCATGATTGAGTACGACAACCGTCATCTCTGGATGAAGTTAAAGAACATCATCAGTTCGCATTTCGCCAATTACGCCGAAGCGTGGGCCGCAAACCAACTCATCTGCGAAGGCAAGATTCAGCCGATTCTTTCCGCTGTGTATCCGCTCGATCAGACCGGTGAAGCCGCCTATCAGGTCCACAAGAACCTGCACGAGGGCAAAATCGGTGTGCTCTGTCTTGCTCCGTCCGAAGGCCTCGGCATCGACGATCCAGAGTTCCGCGCCAAGGTGGGCGAGGATCGCATCACGGCGTTCCGTCGCCACGGCGCATAACGCGCAAAACGAAGGACGAATTCAATGGCCATCACTGCACGCCGACCCGGCGAAGAAGAATCAGGAGTTCACATGAGCGACGCTGCTGCAAACCAAAAGCCACTGCTTACCGAAATTGACCACATCGCAATCGCTGTCCCCGACCTCGGCGCAGCAATTGACTACTACCGCGAGACCTTCGGTGCAGTTGTCGATCATCGTGAAATTGTTGAGAGCGACGGCGTCGAAGAAGCCCTGTTGAAGGTGGCAGAAAGCTACGTGCAGTTGCTTACCCCGACTCGCGATGACTCCACCGTGGCCAAGTGGCTCAACACCCGCGGTGGTCCTGGCATTCATCACGTTGGATATCGCGTCGCTAATTGTGCCGAAGCACTTGATGCAGTGAAGGCTCAGGGCTTTCGTGTCCTCGACGACGCACCTCGCCCCGGATCACGCGGCACCACCGTTGCGTTTATCCACCCGAAAGATGCTCTCGGCACCCTGATCGAACTCGTTCAGGAGTAACTCTCAGCAGTTCTTGCGTTTCCGAGTGCGGAAAGTTCCCATGACCTGACTCTATGAGGGCATTCGCCCGCTACGGTGCCGCCTATGACCGGCGTGAACTACACGGTGACCGAACTCATGACGGCC
>CAIKHC010000200.1 GCA_903827085.1 uncultured Candidatus Nemicrothrix sp.
GTCATTGAAGTGAACGTGAAGGGCATCGTCTGGTGTTGCCAAGCGTTTGTTCCGAAGATGCGAGCTGGCGGTGGCGGAAGCATCGTGAACATGTCATCGGGCGCAGCGTGGACGAACTCGCCTGAGATCGGGATTTATCCCGCAACCAAGGCCGCAGTTGAATCGCTGTCGAAGACGTTGGCACTTGAACTTGGGGTTGACAACATTCGTTCGAATGCCATCGGACCAGGTCTCATCGTGAGTGACGGAACGGCCGGAAACTTCGAAGGTGCTCGAGCGAATGAACGGGCCCAGGGCGTTCCGATGAAACGTGTTGGCGCGCCTGCAGACATCGCCGACGTCGTGTCATTCCTCTGTAGCAACGACTCTCGTTATGTGAGCGGACAGGTCATCTACGTCGACGGTGCGATTACCGCTGGCGCAATGAAGCGCTAATGACTGCCGACGCGCTCAAGCGTTTGCTTGATCAACGCGTCCAGCGTGATCCATCTTCAGTGATCACCCAAGAAGTCGTTGCGGCGTGGACCGCCGAGTTCGGCGCGAACTGGCCCGAATGCGAAGGCGATGTTGTTCCTTCGGTGATGTACACCACGTTTGCACGGCCCCCGGTGCCACCGGCCGCGGGAGAGGTGGCACCAACTGGTCTCGCGCTTCATGACCAACTGAAGGCCTTGCTCGACTTTCCCGTTGCGATCGCGGTTGGCTATGAACTCGAACTCACCGGCGTCGTTCATATCGGTGATCAGTTGATTTCCGCAGAACGCATCGCCGATCTCGGGCCAGAGCGGTCGACGAAATTTGGGCCTGGACGCGACTGGGTCATTGAGGTCGCAACTTCGACGCAGGCTGGCTCACCTGTCGGCACCGAACGATTCCGGATGCTGGGCTACCGGCCCGGTGAACCGGGCACTCCGCAGCCGAGCAAAGCCCAAGGGCCCGTGGCGTTCGCTTGGGAAGAGCGCTTCTCGGTAACCACTGAGTCGATCCGGCGCGAGGCGGCTGCGAACCATGTGTGGGCGCCGGCCCATCACCACACCGAAGCAGCACAGAAGGCCGGGCTGGCCGACATCATTCTCGACACGTCATCTCAGGTAGCCCGGTTAGCGGGCGCAGCGCAACGACATCGCCCGAACGATCGAATTGTGAGCGTCGACCTCGCGATGAAGCGCTCGATCCTCCCCGGAGCAACGGTGACGCTGGGAGGAGTTGAGGATGGTCGCACGACGATCGTGTCGGCGCTCGTTGATGGTCGAGAGGTCAGCCAAGGAACCATCACGTTTGGCGGTTGACCTAGCGTCTCGGGATGGCTCCTGAACCATTCACCATCGCAATCCCTGACGCAGTCCTAGAGGACCTCAACCGCCGCCTCGACAACGCTCGCTGGCCTGATCAGGCACCGGGCGAACCGTGGTCGCTCGGCATTCCTGTCACCGAAGTGAAGGCCGCCGTCGAGTACTGGCGCAACAGCTACGACTGGCGCGCTCGCGAAGCTCGAATGAACGCGTGGCCGAACTTCATGACCACTGCCGCAGGCGAGCA
>CAIKHC010000201.1 GCA_903827085.1 uncultured Candidatus Nemicrothrix sp.
ACCTCGCGGCCATCGCCACCAAGTTCGTTGACGGCGCCTTCGAGTTGCTCGGACTTGAGGTCGGAAAGAACGACCTTCATGCCTTCGGCCAAGAACCGCTCACCCATGGCCTTGCCGATACCGCCGGCGCCACCAGTGATGACTGCAACCTTGCCTTTGAGTTCCTTCATTGTTCCCCCTTTGAACAGATCTGAACCTTAGTTCTGCTCGCAAGGGTTTGGGTTCTCGATCATCGGTCGCTGGGGTGAACGTGAGCCGGACCCCCAGCACACAATTTCTAGAGTCGAGCGACGTGATGGAACGAGAGCCGAGTTGCTTGCGTGACGGGTACGTCCTCGGCCAGTTCGCCGGCAAGTGCGAGCGCTTGATCAAGATCTTTCTCGGCGAGTGCGCAGAGATGGGCGAGAAGCTCACGCATGGAATCTGGATCGGAATCGGAAAGGGGCGAAGGTCCGCCAAGAAGAAACGGTGAGAGCGCCTGTTCAAAGACCCCTGTCTCGGCGATGGTGTGCCTGAGCACATCAAGACCAACACCAGACGCAGCTGCAATTTGCATCGCTTCATGAATTGCTGTCATCCAGATGTAGCCGGTGGCGTTCCTGGCAAGTTTTAAGGCAAGGCCTGCTCCGAGGTCACCAGCATGAATGACCTCCTTTGAGAAGGCCTCAAGTGCTGGCATTGCATGAGCGACAGACTCAGGCGATCCGCCGACCATTGTGAGCAATGTCCCGGCCGCAGCACCAGTTTCTCCGCCGCTGATTCCCGCATCAATCACGTGCACACCATTCAAAGACGCTGCCGATGCGAGCGAACGAAGCGTCTCGGGTGCAATCGTCGAATGAATAGCGATAACGGATCCGGGCTGCAGCGATTGAAGGACACCGTCTTTGCCGGTAACGACCTCCTTCGTTTGCTCGTCGTTGAACACCACGATGCATACGACGTCGGCGCCGAGTGCGGCGTCAGAAGGGGAAGCCGCTATTCGGGTGTCGAGGGTAGAAAAGACCGATGTGGTGTCCGGAGAGACATCGAAGACCGAAACATTGATTCCTGCGTTGATCACGTTGATTGCCATCGGCCCGCCCATACGACCTAAGCCGATCATGGCGACAGAAGTCATTTCTCCGCCTCGAATTTTGAAATCGCGGATTCTGAAACTCGAAAGAGTGACCCGCTGCTCGGATAGCCGACATAGGGGATGAGTTGGATGACGACTTCTCGCACTTGGTCGGCACTGAGTTCGCCTGTTCGCAACGCATTCGAGAACTGAATCCCGAGTGTGTCGAATTCATGCTGAGCGGCGAGCACTCCCATTACCAACAGCCGTCGAGTTGGCACATCAAGTGCTTCGCCGGTCCAGACCTCTCCGAAGAGATGTCCGATCATGAGATCAAAGAACTCCGACGATCCGTGTTCGGCGAGAGGCAGGTCTGGCCCATAGACCTCGCGGTACTTCTCGGCGCCGCGTGCATACCTCTCAGCGCCTGTTCGTGGTTGATTAGACAATGTTCCCCCAGGTGTCCAGGCCGTCGCTTGCTCGGATCAATGGTTGCCGGCAGCGGCGGTGCTCTCCACGCAAGAGTGTCACATCGAGACACTTTTGAACCCCGACTCTTCCTACCTGCGCCAGCACTTGCGGGCACGGTGACCCTGCTTCCGCTACGTTGCCAACCACATTCCGTATTCCAAGGGGGAGCCATGGGTTCAACAGTTGGTCAGTTCTGTATTGCTGTAAACGATCTTGAAGAGTCGGTGCGTTTCTATACCGAGATCATGGGTCTCGTTGAGCACGGTCGCACTGAGATTCCAAATGTGAATGAGGTTCACCTCGCCGGAGCCGAAGGCGAACATGGCGGTCGACTCCAGCTCGCCAAGTTCAACCCCACGATGACTCCGCAGCCGATCGATCATGGCCGTGCCCTCTGGAAGATCTACATCTACGTCGACGACGCCGTGGGCACCTGGGAAAAGGCTGTTGCCGCCGGATATGAGTCACATATGAAGCCTGAGCGTCTCGAACGCTGGCCAGTGATCGTGGGCTTTATTTCCGACCCAGACGGCTATCTCATTGAGATCATCGAATCTGAAGGACCACGACCCGGGCACTGATTCGGGCCTAACGCCAAAAAATTTCTGTATCGATTGAAAGGGTCGTGGGTCAAATAGTTGGCCTACGACCCTTCTCCGTTCGTGTCGAGACCGCCAGAGTCTGCGATGATGGATTTTCCAAGCAGGCGTTGACCGAGGGGGCCCCAATGAATGCTGACGATCTGATCCTGATCAGTGTCGATGACCACATTGCTGAGCCGGCAAACATGTTCGATGCGCATGTGCCCGCGAAGTACAAAGAATTTGCACCGCGAGTTCTCACCGACGAAAACGGAATCGAACAGTGGTGGTACGGCGACATCAAGGGCCGCAATCTCGGTCTCAATGCTGTGGCCGGAAAACCCCGTGAATATTTCAACGTCGATGCGTCTCGGTATGACCAGATGCGCCCTGGTTGCTGGGACGTCAACGAGCGAGTTCGTGACATGAACGCCGGTGGTCAACTTGCTGGTTTGAATTTTCCCAACTGG
>CAIKHC010000202.1 GCA_903827085.1 uncultured Candidatus Nemicrothrix sp.
GGGTCAACGGTGGTGAAGGTACGCCGGCGGTGGCGGGCTGAGCGGGTGTGCTCCAGACGGTCTCATCGGCGGGGCTACTGCACGTTTGGGAAACCACAATGCCGTACGCACCCGCCCGATACGGCCAGCGCACCGTCAGAGGAATCATCAGTGCGGTCGAGAAAGGTTGCGCCGCGCCAGTCGTGGTCCAGGTCACCGTTTGACCTTCCGCAGTCGTGGTCGTCGTGCCGGTCGCGGTCGTTATGCCAGTCGTGACCGCCGAAGTCCACCCGGGCAAGGATCCGGGAGTGACCTCACCGAATGGGGCGGTGAACTGAGCAACAACCTTCATGGTCCCGCCGCCGCCATTGATGCACCCGTGTTGAATCTCGAGGGTCATGGCGCTGGTACGGCCCACGATCGCGTCTGAACTCTCAAGATCAATGATCGCGTGGGCTCCAGCTGGCACAGGGCTCAATGTGACAAGTGATCCGGTCACAGCGATGACGATGGCGATGGCCAAAGCGGAGCGGGCAAAGAGATTGCGATTCGACATTGGCGAAGGATACCGAAATTCAGAACCCAATTACCGGGACAGAGCGTTTCGAGCCTCAACTGCCACCTTCTGCGATGCGGGAACCGCCACCTGTGCGCCACGCGCATCCTGCACCCCGATGATGCCCCACGTGTTCGTTGCGTAATCGACCCACGGATAAAAACCCATCGCGCCGTTTCCGCTGGCGACAACAGTCCCGCCGAACTCGTTGACGACATCGGGCCAACCACCCAGGCCATATCGCGGGATCTTTGTTATTCCCACGGCGAAGTCGTTCGTGGTGTCGTAGGCAGAAACCTGATTCGAGATAAGCGCATCAACGGCTTGCCCACTCAACACACGTGTTCCGCTTGCTTCGCCCCGGTTCAGAACCATCTGCAGGAATTTGCCGTAGTCGTCGATCGTCACTCGCACGCCGAATGCTGCGTTCGCCATTGACGGTGCTCCCGGCCATGTGGTCGCGTTCATTTGTAGTGGTCCAGTGATCCGTTGATTCACAATCGTCGCGAAGTCAGTACCGCCAAGGACTTCCACGAGACGGCCGATGACGAGGAAGTCAGAGTTCCCATAGGAGAACTTCGACCCGGCTGGAAACTGGCGAGCAGATGACGCAATCGCTTTCACGCACGCGCTCAGCGACATTCCTCCGGCCTGACATTTGTTGTCCCGAACACCGGAGGTATGACTCAACAGTTGTCGAGGTGTCACGGGTGGAGCGTCGTTTGAAAACTCCGGAAGCCATTTTGCAATGTTGTCATCAAGTCCGATTACGCCTTGATCAACGAACGTCATGAACGTTGCTGCTGTAAGCCACTTTGTCGATGACGCCACCGACAACGGCGTCGAGCCGCGAACTGCACCAATCGATTTTTCGAAGATCACAGAACCATCGGCACGCCCAATGCGCACCATGCCCCCCGACAGGCCGGCCGAGTTCACCCGTTCGGTCATCAGCGCGTCAGTCTGATCGAATGCCGTTCCGGCATAGACCTTCAGCGAGGTTGTCGTCGCGGGCAGGATGGTTGTTGTTGTCGACTCAATGGCGACAGCGCTCACCGTTGGGTTGGCGTCAACTGCGTCACTGTTTCCACACCTGGCAACGAAGAGCGCTGCGCACGTGAGCGCAACCCATAGCCCACGGGTCGATCCCGTCGTGGATTTCATCTCACGATGGTCCCACGCATTCCGAC
>CAIKHC010000203.1 GCA_903827085.1 uncultured Candidatus Nemicrothrix sp.
ACTAATGGCGGAGGCTCAATCGTGAGCATGTCTTCTGGTGCGGGAATCGGTGGCAACTTCAACCTCGGTGGGTACGCCGCCGCCAAAGCAGGCGTCATCAATCTGATGGAAACGGTTGCTACTGAATATGGTGGCAAGGGCATTAGGGCAAATGCAGTGACGCCAGGGCCAACAGCAACAGCGCCGCTTCTTAACTACTTGGCAACCCAACCCGGTGGTGTCGATGCGCACGTTGCCGATCTTGATCTCCAGCGGCTGAGTCAACCGGAAGAAGTAGCGCAAACAGTTTTGTGGCTGGCGTCAGACTTTTCGTCCAACATCACCGGCATCTGTGTTCGTAGCAACATTCGTGCCGCAAGTCGACGTCCGCACGGATCCTGAAGGAACAACCGTCATGGCTTCGAACGAAAGCATTGAACTGACTGCGTGGCGTGATTTCTGTCGTCGGCTTGAAGCAGTGGGCGAACAACTAATGGCCGAACCATTTCCGGCCGATGCTGGCGTGCGCGCCGAGGGTTACGACCACATGGCCGAACAGGTGTTGTGTTGGTTGGGCTGGTCGATCGGTTATCCGAATGCTGCCCGACCCTTCTTTATGCGCCAGAACGATCTGGTTACCCAGTGGGGCGGCCCAAACGCCGATAACGCTTACCGTCACGCTCGCATCGATTCCACCAAGCGCTATCGAGTCCGCGGCCGGATGCATTCCTGCGAAGAGTTCATCCTTGCAATGCGGGCCGGCTTTATGCATCAAGAAAAGTGGGGCACGCTCGCCGAGCACAACGGTTCCGATCTTGGGATTGGCAAGGGCGATGAGTTCGAGTTCTTTCTCGGAGGCGACGGCACCGAACCAGGTTGGCTGCAAATTCCTGAAGGCGCTGTTATGTGCTCTATTCGTGAGTACTACTTCGATTGGACCGAAGAAGAGCCGGCCACGTTCACAATCGAATGTCTTGATGGGCCTGACCATCTACCCCGAGTAACGGCTGAAGACTTTGCCGCAAAGGTTGCCGACGCAGTCGCCGGCGTTGAGCGTTCGATGTCGTACTGGAATCAGTACATGATCGACCAACGAGCGATGCGTCAGGACAATTCGTTTCAAGGTTCCTTTGCGCAAGAAAAGGGTCTCGCTGCCGCGCGTTACGGCTTTTGCTTCTGGGACCTTGGCCCTGACGATGCGCTCATCATTGAGAGTGAAGTTCCCGACGCTCGGTATTGGAGTTTGCAGCTCTATCCCGAGGGTTGGTTCGAACTTGCCGATCCTGTCGAGCGCATGACGAGTTTGAATGATCGCCAATTGCGATTGTCCGATGACGGCCGAATTCGCGCGGTTGTTTCTCATCGAGACCCGGGCGTCGACAACTGGCTCGATGCTGGTGGTCGTCAGCGCGGGCTTTGCACGTTGCGCTGGTTCTGGCCGCTCAGCGACGCTGCTCCTGAGCCGACAGCACGACTGGTGAATGTCGACGAGGTGTGGAGCGAACTTCCGGCCGACACCGTTCGAGTGTCAGCGCAGGAACGCGCCGCGTTACTTGAGTCTCGTCGTCGTCATCTGGCCTGGCGTTTCCGAACTTGAGTTCTACGGACGCATAATGCCGCCACCGTCAACCGAAATGGTCTGACCGGTGACATAACGACTTCCATCGCTCAACAAGAACGCAACTGCTGGCCCGATGTCGTCAACGGCGTCGCCATCACGCCCGACGGGGTTGTCGTCGTACATCGACGCAAACGCCGCCTCGCGAGCGGGGTCGGAACCAGCAACCGGCGCCCGATGGCCGGCTGATGCGGGAAGGACACAGTTCACAGTGATGCCGTCACGGCCCCATTCGCGTGCGGCGGTGCGAGTGAGAGAGCGGATGGCTTCGTTCGATGCTGCGTAGGGGCCGTAACCAGCAGCGCCGGTGAGTCCCATCGAGGTTCCCATCGTGACGATGCGCCCCCAGTTGTTCGCGGCCATATGCGGTTGCGCTGCTTGCATGAGCCACAGCGCACCCTTGGGGCCGGTGTCGAACAACAGGTTCATATCGCTCTCGGTGACATCGAGCAGGGGAGTGACCGGCCGGAACGATTGTGCGTTCAGGACCAAACCATCGATGCGGCCAAATCTTGCGAGGGTTTCGTCAACGACTTCGAAGGAGCGTGAGCGGTCGGCAACATCGGCAACAAGACCAAGGCAGTCAATGTTCTCCGCTTCAAGGGATGTGATTGCCTCTGCAAGTCGTTCGGGCTTGCGGCCGGTGATGACAACCTTTGCCCCAAGCGCACCGAGATGGAGCGCTACGCCGAGGCCAATGCCCCGGGTTCCGCCAGTAATGATGACAACTCGGCCATCAAGGTCGTTGAGAGGTGCGCCGGTCATGAGAGCAGCGTAGTTTCCTCGTTAATGGCTACGACTTGGAACCCGGGACCACGCCCTGAATGGGTTGAATCGGTGAATGCGGGTCTCGTGTTGCCGATTGCGACTGAAGCAGCGCTTCCGCTTGATCGTGATGGCCTCATTGGCGAGGCGTTAGCGCGGCAGGGGCGTTCGAACGAGGGGATTACAGCACTTTGCGCTCCCGGTCCGGGCACAGGTGAGGATTTCCTCGAAGGTCTTGATATCGCACTTGATTCGCTCGAAAACGAAGCGAACTTGAACCTGCTGGGTCGATGGATGACGCGGAGATC
>CAIKHC010000204.1 GCA_903827085.1 uncultured Candidatus Nemicrothrix sp.
ATGGCACGCGAGAAGTTCGAGCGGACCAAGCCCCACGCGAATGTGGGCACGATGGGTCATATCGATCATGGTAAGACCACGTTGACCGCGGCGATTACGAAGGTGTTGGCGGATGCTGATCCGTCGAACAACTCGTTTACGGCGGTCGCGACTATTGATAAGGCGCCGGAAGAGCGTGAGCGTGGTATCACGATCAACATTTCACATGTTGAGTATGAGACCCCGAATCGTCATTACGCGCATGTTGATATGCCGGGCCATGCTGATTACATCAAGAACATGATCACTGGTGCCGCTCAGGTTGACGGTGCGATTTTGGTGGTTTCGGCTGCTGATGGTCCGATGCCTCAGACTCGTGAGCATGTGTTGCTTGCTCGTCAGGTTGGTGTGCCTTCGTTGGTTGTTGCTTTGAACAAGGTCGACATGGTCGATGATGAAGAGCTTCTTGATCTTGTTGAGCTTGAGGTTCGTGAGCTTCTCAACGAATACGAGTTCCCGGGTGACGATGTTCCGGTTATCAAGGTTTCAGCGTTGAAGGCTCTTGAGGGTGACGCGACGGCAACGGCGCAGATCCTTGAGTTGATGGCTGCTGTTGATGAGTTCATTCCTCAGCCTGAGCGTGACACTGACAAGCCGTTCCTTATGCCGATTGAAGATGTGTTCACGATCACTGGTCGTGGCACGGTTGTGACCGGTCGTGTGGAACAGGGCATTGTTCACACTGGTGACGAAATCGAAATCGTTGGTATTAAGGCGACGCAGAAGACGACGTGTACTGGTGTTGAAATGTTCCGCAAGCTTCTTGATGAAGGTCGCGCTGGAGACAACATTGGTGCGCTTCTTCGTGGAACGAAGAAGGAAGAAGTTGAGCGTGGTCAGGTTCTCGCGAAGCCGGGTTCGATCACTCCTCATACCGATTTCGAGGCTCAGACCTATGTTCTGACCAAGGAAGAAGGCGGTCGTCATAAGCCGTTCTTCACGAATTATCGTCCGCAGTTCTATTTCCGTACGACCGATGTGACTGGTCAGATCTCGCTTCCGGCGGGTACGGAAATGTGTATCCCTGGTGATAACACCGAGATGACTGTTGAACTCATCCACCCGATCGCGATGGAAGAGGGCTTGCGCTTCGCCATTCGTGAAGGTGGCCGTACCGTCGGCGCCGGCCGCGTCACCAAGATCCTTAAGTAGGAGCAGCCGTTATGGCCCGCAACGACAAGCGAATCGCCGTCACCCTGGAATGCCAGGTGTGCAAGCGTCGCAACTACATCACCAAGAAGAACAAGATCAATGATCGTGAGCGCATCGAGCTCATGAAGTACTGCAAGTGGGATCGTGTGCACACTGCGCACAAGGAGACCCGCTGAATAAGCACACCGACGATTCGTCGTCGGTGCATGTCGAGTCAACGTCGGTGGTGGCCCCTGTGGCTGCCGCCGACGTGGCGCGTCTGGGCCAGTTCGAAATGGGGACACTTGTTGCCGAAGCGCGCGACGGTGATCGGAGCGCATTCGATGCGCTTGTTCGTCGCACATGGGCCGATACGTATTCGCTGGCATTTCGCTTAACGGGCAACGCAGAAGATGCGCGCGACGTTTGTCAGGAAGCGTATTTGCGTGCCTATCGCGGGCTTCGCCGATTCCGCGGCGATGCGCGGTTTACGACCTGGCTGTATCGAATCACGGCGAACTGTGCGTCGACCCAGTTAGGTCGTCGACGTCGTCATCGTCACGAAGAACTCGATGAAGATCTTGAACTCAGCGACCTTTCGCCGAGCATTGATCCGGTGGGTCGTTCTGAATCCGCGAGTTTGCGTGATGCGGTTCAGAAGGCATTAGCGGCGCTTCCACCGAAGCTGCGGGCGGTTGTTGTACTGCGTGACATTTACGACCTCTCCCACGAGGTCATCGCTGCCGAACTCGGAATTTCCGTTTCGGCGGCCAAAGTTCGATTGCATCGGGCTCGTCACCGCTTGCGTGACGATGTCTTCCTGCGTTCCGAAGCCGAGGGGAGAACACGTGACGATGTTGACCGTCCTGCCATGTGATCGGTTGGCCGAGCTCATGCCCGACCTCCTCGACGATCCGGGGCTTTTCTCCGGCGAGGAAATGGATCATGTCGCTCAGTGCCTGCGATGTCAGGCGGAGATGGCCCGTTTCCGACGACTTCGCCGGACATTGGCCAGCCTTCGCCTTCGCCCAGTTCCAGCCGACCCTGGAGTCCTCGATGACCTCCTCGAGGGGCTGGATTCAGCCGCCGAACGCCGGGAACGCCATCGACTGGCCAGCCGAAGGGCTGCCTCCATCGTGGGCCTCGCCGCAGCCACCGCCGCCGGGGTTGGGGGCGTGCTGGTACTCGCCACTCGTCGCCGATCTGCCTGAGGTTTCATCGGGGCAGAAAAATCCCGGTTCGCAACGGATGGGGGAGGGGGCCTAGTCTCTTCCACTCGGACCTGCAGGGGTCTGGCCGAACGCGTCGGCTGGTACCCTCACAGGCCCGGCGTAGTGCCCTAGGGCAGTAGCTCAATTGGTAGAGCACCGGTCTCCAACACCGACGGTTGGGGGTTCAAGTCCCTCCTGCCCTGCTCGAAAAGTCCGCGTCGATGTCGGCGTGAAACGTAAGTGGAAGTGTTTCGATGGCTCTCAACAGAGAACAAAAACGAATGCTGCAGCGTCAGGGCGAACTTGGCCCCGATGGCGAGCCCATTCGCGCCCGTCGAGGTACCCAGCAGCGCGCAAAGGAACGTACCGGTCCAGTCGAGTTCGCTCGCGAGGTTCGGTCTGAACTGCGCAAGGTCGCGTGGCCCACTCGCTCCGAGACCATTAATTACTCCATCATCACCATCGTCACCCTCATCTTTTTCACCCTCTTGATCTTCGGTATCGATTGGGTGTTCTCCGAGGCCGTACTGAAACTGTTCAACGCCTGATGACCATGAATGACGACACCCAATTTTCAAATGACGCAGTAGATGCGTCTGCCTCCGACGTGATTGTTGAAGAAATCATTGAGGAAATTGACGTCATCGTCGATGAAGCAGGCGACATCGAAGTGATCGACACCGAGATCGAGGTCGACGTCATCGACACCGACGAACTGCTTGAGCAAGCACGTCCGCGTGCGCAAAGCCCGTTCGATCGTCCCGGTCGTTGGTACGTCGTGCACACCCAGTCGGGTTACGAGAAGAAGGTCAAGCAAAACCTCGAAGCTCGTACGCAATCGATGAACATGGAAGACAGCATTCACGAATGCGTCATTCCCATGGAAGACGTCGTCGAATTTAAGAACGGTAAGAAGCAGATCGTTCAGAAGAAGGTCTTCCCGGGTTATCTCCTTGTTCGTTGCGACATGACCGACGACTCTTGGTACGTCATTCGCAACACGCCAGGTATCACTGGCTTCGTTGGCCAGGGAGCAAAGCCGTCGCCGCTTCCGCGTCGCGACGTCGAGAACTTCCTCACCGTTCCCGACGAATCCGAAGAGGTCACAACAAAGCGCGGCAAGCCCCGCCTCGAGTACGAGCAGGGCGAAACCGTTCGGGTCAAGGAAGGCCCCTTTGCCGACTTCTCCGGCGAGATCGTCGAGATCAACGAGGATCAGCTCAAGGTCAAGGTGTTGGTCAACATCTTCGGTCGTGAAACTCCCGTCGAACTCGAGTTCTCTCAGGTCGCAAAGCTGTAGGAATCACCGGCTTCGGCCGGAGGAATTGTCAGAGACGGCTCTGAGCCGTCAGAATCTCCCGCCGCCCGCTGGGCGCAGGAACACAAGAAAAGAAGCGAGTCGCAATCATGGCCAAGA
>CAIKHC010000205.1 GCA_903827085.1 uncultured Candidatus Nemicrothrix sp.
CACCGGAACATCGATTCATGTCGACGGAGGAACATGGGCCGGTGGCGGATGGCATCGCCCTGACTCCACTCGCCCCGATCACTGGAGCAGTGAAGATGTCTGAACTGAGCAACCCTTGGGGTCTCGAGGGCCTTTCCGTTGTCGTGATGGGTGCAGGGGGTGGAGGCATCGGCACATCCATCAGTCGCTTTCTCGGTCACGCCGGTGCAGCGGTTGTTGCCGTGGACATCGACGCCGAGAAGTTGAAGGTCTGCACCGATGCCCTTGCAGCCGACGGCACCAAACACATCGGCCTCATTGCCGATGGTCGCGACAAGGCAGCCGTTGCCGAAGTTGTCGACAAGGCCTGCGAACTCGCGCCGTTACGCGGTTCGGTGCAGGTTGCCGGCGGAATGTGGCCACCGCAATGGGCACCGTTTGCCAGTGACGACCCAGCATTCGACGACGTCATGGCGCTCAACTTTGGTTCGACCGTCAACACCGTTCGCGCCGTTGGTCGACGCCTTGTTGAACAGGGCAATGGCGGAACCCTGTGCAACATCGCCACGACTTCGGCGCTCAATGGCATGCCCTACGGATCGGCCTACGCTGCCGCCAAGGCCGCAGTGTTGTCGCTCACTCGTTCACTCTCCATCGAATGGGGAAGCCGCAACATTCGCATCAACGCAGTCGCGCCCGGTTCGATCGCTACACCAAAGAGTGCATCAACCCGCAAGGTTGGTGACACCGACGGCAACGATCTTGATGTCATCCCCATGCGTCGACGCGGCACCAGCGACGACATCGCCAAGGGCGTGTTGTTCATGATGTCCGATATGTCGGCGTACGTCACCGGTCAGGTGCTGTGCGTCGACGGCGGGACCTCAGTGCGCCCCACTTATAACGACAGTGAAGAACTCCCTGTGTTCGTGCACAACGAAGAACTGCGCGCCCGACTCAAAGACTGGTAAATCGACCGCCGCTCACCACGAGCGTCTGGCCGGTGACATAGCGCGCTTCGTCGCTGCACAAAAACACCGAAGGCGGGCCAATATCGGTCTCGGGGTCGCCAAGGCGACCAAGCGGCACAAGCCCTTCGATGCGCTTGACGCGCTCGGGTTCAAGAATCTTCATGTTCTCAAGTGCAGGCGATATCGCCAATGGAGCAACGCTATTGACGCGAATGTGATCGGGCCCCCATTCGCGCGCAAGTGCACGAACAAATCCGCGTTGTGCCGCTTTCACTGCGCTGTAGAACGGCGCACGCTCTGAGCCTTCAATGCCGGCGGGTGAACTCATAAGCAAATATGCGCCCTTCGATTTCTGAAGGTGCGGGTAGGCCTGCACCGCAAGGCGCCAGGTGGCGCGCACGGTTACCGACGAATGGTCTTCCCACTCATCAAGCGTCGTGTTCTCGAAGTCGGTTGCTTCACTTGACCGCCCACTGACGGCGTTGTGCACCACCGCATCGAGACGACCGTAATCAGCCACCAATTGCGCAATTGCTGCAGCGCTTTGGGCGGCATCGGTGACATCACAACGCAAGATCACTGGCGTGCCACCAGCAGCTGCAACATCGGCCGCAGTTTCCTCAGCTGCTTCTGGGCGACGCACACCGATTCCAACGATTGCGCCCGCTGTACCAAAGGCAGCGGAAACACCCCGGCCGACACCAGCGCCAGCACCAGTGACAAGAACAACTCTTCCGTCCATCAAACCCTGAAGCCCGCTCATGGCTGCATCACCGTTCCGCGATCGGCAACCAACAGTGCACCGGTGATGGCAGCAGCTGCGGGCGTGGCCAACATGTCTAGAAGTCCAACTACATCGTCAATGGCAGAACCTGGAGGCAACGCCGGTTGGCCAAGCACCGGCACGACCGGCACCGCGACAGCACCTGCGCCACCATCAACGTCAGCGCCGAGCATGAATGCAGCAAGTTCCACTTCGACTGTGTTCACCGTGATCGAACGGGCGCCCCAGCGACGAGCAACTGCTTTCGCCATCACTCGGATCGCCTCCACCGCAGTGCACAGCGGAACGAGATCGGCCACGCCCGTCGTGGCGACCGTGGGAAGGATCAGAATGACGCGACCACCGTCGGCAAGCACTCCGTAGGCCTGTTGCAACGTGACGAACGCAGCGCGCATCGAATGTTCTGCCGCTTGATCCCATTGATCTTCTGTCAGCGAAGTGATCGGCGCGGCGCGAAACGCAGACGGATCGATAGCGGCAAGTACGACACGATCAACCGTTCCGGACCCCACAAGCGAACGGAGTGACTCGCTGACCGCCGCAACATCGGTGAGATCGAGTGACGAGTTGGTCTCGATCACCACATCGCCTCGACCCCGAAGCCTTGTGGCGATCGATGTCCCGATACCTGAGCCTGTTGTGATGACAAGTGTTCGTGATGCTGTCGCCATAACGATCCTCCTGAGATCGAAACGCTAGTTCCCAACTTCTTCGAGCGAATCACTCTCTGCCGGTAGTCTCCATCGGTGGACAGGGGGAAGCAGCGGCGGGTTCTCGTCGCGACGATGCTCGGCGTTTTTGTGTCGGGCTGGCCCGCGGTCATTCTCGTTGCCGCACTTCCGGAAATCGGCGACAACCTTGACGCGTCCACTTCGACGCTCTCGTGGGTGCTTTCGCTTCCGATGCTGGTCGGTGCCGTCATGCTTCCCACCTTCGGTCGACTCGGTGATCTCAAGGGACAGCGCCGCGTGTTCCTCATCGGCCTCACCGTGTGCGGTGCCGCCGCAATCCTCACCGCACTGTCATGGAATGCCGCCTCGCTCATCATTTTTCGAACCATTAGCCAGACCGCCGGCTTTGCCACCGCACCGACCGCAGTTGCGCTCATCATGGAGACGTTTCCACTCGACGCGCGCCCCAAGGCTCTCGGCATGTGGGCGTTTGTTTCCGCTGCCGCACCCGCTCTTGGTCTGGCCTTTGGCGGCCCAATGGTCGAGGCCCTCAGTTGGCGCGGGGTATTCCTTGCGCAGGGTGTTCTCGCTCTCGCGTTTCTCCCGTTCTGCTTGCGCTGGCTCACCGAAACGCAACGTCGATCCAACATCGGTTTCGACGTCGCAGGCGGAATCACCCTCATGCTGGGAACAGGATCGATCCTGCTGTATCTCGATCGAGGTGGATCCTGGGGTTGGACGCAACCAATCGAACTGGCATTGCTTGTTGCCGCACCCATGCTCATTCTTTTATTCATTCGCATCGAAAAACGCGCCAAGTTTCCTCTCCTACCGACTGGCCTTCTCGCCAATCCTGCATATTCAATGCCCGCAGTTTCTGAATTCTTTTCGCAGGCCTCAAGCAATGCCGTCTTCTTCTCCGCTCCGCTGCTGCTTCAACAACGGTTTGGAAAGTCGATTGCCGAAACGGCGTTCCTCATGCTGCCGCTGCCGCTCGGCATGTGCTTCGGCGCAATTCTCGGGGGCCGTGTCGCGGCGAAATTTGGCGAACGCCGGGGAGGACTCATTGGCACCAGTTCAATGGCTCTTTCAATGCTGCTGTTCCTCGCCGGCTACAACACTGAATCAATGGGACTTGTCACCCTGGCTCTCATCATTCAGGGAATCGCCAACGGATTCGTTCGGCCAGCAGTCGCATCTGCTGGTGGCGCGGCACTGAGCCCTGAGTACTTCGGCGTCGGCATGGCCACATTGCGCATGATCGCGTTGCTCGGATCAACGATGGGCATCAGCATTGCGCTCGCGGCATCGGTCATCGGTGGCTTCAGAGCGATCTACATCACAACATTTGCTCTTGCCCTGATCTCGACAGCAAC
This sequence comes from uncultured Candidatus Nemicrothrix sp., assembly GCA_903827085.1. Lineage (GTDB taxonomy): Bacteria > Actinomycetota > Acidimicrobiia > Acidimicrobiales > Acidimicrobilacustridaceae > Acidimicrobilacustris > Acidimicrobilacustris europaeus. Next base: position 3,782 of record CAIKHC010000205.1, read on the forward strand.
TATGACTCGGGTCGTCTCCCACAAGCGCTTTACTGGCACGCCCGAAGAACGCAAGGCTCAGGAACGCGAACTCTTGAAGGATATGGAAACCGAAGCCGGCCTCACCACACTGCCTGCTTTTGAAGGCTGACGATGGCTGAATTAATCACCACCCCAAGCGCCGTTCTCTATCTCGCAACATGGCTTCCAGCGCGCTTGCATGGGCAGTTCTCAGCCTGGTGCGACGATCACCATCGCGAGCAACTCGTCCTGCCTGGATTCCGACGAGCACGACGTTTCGAGTGGGTCAGCGGTGGGCGCGACGATGATCCACCGCAGTACCTCACGATGTATGACCTCGACTCCCTTGCAGCACTCCATACCGAGGCGTATGTCGAACACACGAAATCCTCAGGCGGCCTCCCTGATTTTCTTCGCGGACATATTCGAGTGCAGCGACGTGATTGCAACCTGATTGCAGCACTTCCCGCTTCCTGGTGGCCACCAACGCATACGCCGCTTCTCAATCTCTTCCAACTGAACGACGATGAGTTGGCCGTTGGCCTTCAGGAACACATTTCGAAGTTCACAGCAACGTCGGCAGCGCCAATTCCTGACTTCACCCTTCGAATTATCGATAGCGATGACGACGAACCGATCGTGTTAGTCGATCATGACGACGCGGCCACAGCCTTGATCGACACGATCACCGCTGCAAGCGGATCGCTGCGTTCGTCGTGGCGCTGTGTCTTCGATGAACAATCCAACAGGTCTGAATAGGCATAGCTCCGCAGCCTTCTAGGATCACGAAATCGAAATCTTGATCATCTGCTCCGGTAATACCTGTCGGTCGCCAATGGCGATGGGCCTCCTTGCGCATCACCTCACACTTCGCGGCATGGAAGCACGTGTGCATTCGGCCGGAACTCTTGGTTGGGGAGGACCCGCAACCAACCACGCCGTCGAGACACTTGCCGGTCGCGGCCTCGACCTTTCTGCACACGAAAGTCGCCGCATCAAGGGCGAAGACGTTGCCGAAGCTGATCTCATCATCGGCGTGACTCGTGATCATGTTCACGGCATCGTCATCCACGATCAGGCCGCGCTTGAACGCACCTTTGTTATGGGCGAGATCGTCCGGTTGGGCAACAAGGTTGGGCCCCGTAAACCTGGGCAATCGGTTCGCGAGTGGTGCGCCACCGTTGCAGCGCTACGACCCCCCAACCGACCTGCCGGAATTGCCGCTGACGACATCGCTGATCCAGTCGGTGAAGGTCTTGAGGTCTATGCCGCCACCGCAGACAAACTCGACAGACTCTGCGCCGCAACCGCCGCTCTCCTCGTCCCTCACGGGGCTCACGGGGAAGTGGTCGACATCGACCCGCTTCTCGAGCGTTGATCATTCGCCTCCCCTAGGGTTGGCGAATGGGAAAATTCGCAAATAGCAAAGCGCTCGCTGGAGCCAGTTTCGGTGTCCTCAAAAGCGAAAAGAAACTCGCCGCCATTCCTGCAGTCTCGGCGCTCACCTGCGGAGTGATCGCGGTTGCCGTTGGTGGCGGCGTTGTTCTCACTGCCGATTTCATTGCCAATCCGGCACCCGGCCAAGATGATTTTTCTCTCACCCCTGCGTCATGGGTGATCGGCATCGTCGGATTGTTCATTATCGGCCTCGTGTCGCAGATGTTCGCCGCCACTCTGATCGCTGCAGCCAACGAACGACTCAACGGTGGCAGCTTCACCATGGGTCAGGCCTTTTCCAAGGCAACAACTCGCACGCCTTCCATTCTCGGTTGGTCGGCGATCAACTCGACAGTTGGTCTCGTTCTTCAAGCAATTCGCGACAAAGCCGGCTTCCTCGGCGACGTTGCTGCTGGTCTTATCGGTGCAGCCTGGAACGTGGTGACCTGGCTCGTGCTTCCGATCATCATCATCGAGGGCATCGGCCCAATCGCTGCAATTAAGAAATCTGCAAATCTCTTGAAAACGACCTGGGGCGAGAACCTCTTCGCACAGGCCGGCATTGGCCTCATCGGGTTCCTCCTGATGCTGCCGGGCATCTTGATCTTCGGCGGATTGAGCTTCGCCCTTCCCGTCGTCGGCATTCCGCTTCTGTTCATCTGGGTTGTCGTCATCAGCTGCCTGATGTCCGCACTCGGCGCGATCTACCGCACTGCGTTGTATCGCTTTGCCGTCGGACTCCCCAATGGCGACGCGTTCACGCAGGATGAACTCTCCGGAGCCTTCAAGACAAAGGTGAAGTCCGGACGCATGCGCTAATCGGCGTTAGCTGCCGGATTCTTCAGTCGGCCGAACTCCCACGGGCCAACCTTCGACAACAACAACTTCATTCGTAAGCGGCGGGACCCAACCTTCACCGTCGATCCAACGACGCACGACACGACCCGGCACGCCTACGACAACGCTGTGATCGGGAATATCCCCGCGCACAACAGCACCAGCAGCGATCGCGCAGTTACGACCAATGTTGGCGCCCGGCAACACCACAACGTTTGTGCC
>CAIKHC010000206.1 GCA_903827085.1 uncultured Candidatus Nemicrothrix sp.
CCGAAGATGACTCCCAACACCGTGACAGGCCTGCGAACCCAAGTTTTGCTCACCTCAGCATGGTACCGACGTAACGACGACGGTCACGTCATCTCTGCAACGATTGATGGGACTGAGATACCGTGGATCAATCGCTGAGTGACCGGAGTTGAGCGTGACGAAAACGCAGTTCGTTCCCGAAAAGGATCCGAGCGCAACCCTTGGAGCCACCCGAAAAGTTATGGGTGGGGGCATCTCCGTCGGACCAGCCACACATCTCGCTGAAGAGCGCTCTCGTTTGGGCGAGCTCACTTGGAGCCACTTCGAGGTCACACAGGTTGGATCGACACTCGGCGCAGAGATCTCGGGCATTGACCTCACAACCGACCTCTCCGACGCTGTTATTTCGGAAATCCAACTCGCTCTTGACAACTACAAGGTGATCTTCTTCCGAGATCAGGACCTGACATCAGACCAACACGTTGCGTTTGCAAAGCGTTTCGGTGATCTCGAGATTCATCCATTCATTCCGTCGAACACCGGAGTACCCGAGCTGGTCCGGTTTGAAAAGACGGCGGAAGTCGCTGGCTACGAAAACTCTTGGCACCACGACGTCACGTGGAGAGAGGCACCCTCGATGGGAGCGATCCTTCACGGCATCGAACTCCCGCCAGTGGGCGGCGACACGCTCTTTTCGGATATGGGTGCCGCCTACGACGGTCTTCCCGACGAAATCAAGGCTCAGATCGATGGCCTGACGGCAGAGCATGACTTCATGAAGAGCTTCGGCCACACCGTCCCCGAGGACCGCAAAGCTGAAACCCGTGAGATGTTTCCCATCGTTCAACACCCAGTCGTCATCACACACGAACGCACTGGCCGCAAACTGCTTTACGTCAACCGAAATTTCGTGAACCGGATTTTGGGAATCTCTGACGAAGAAAGCACGGCACTTCTCAGTTACCTGTGCGACCAGGCGGCCACAGTCGAATACCAGATTCGTTTCCATTGGCAACCGCATTCCATTGCCTTTTGGGATAACCGAGCAGTTCAGCATTACGCGTCGAGCGACTACTGGCCTCAACGTCGAGTCATGGAACGAGCCAGCATCGTGGGTTCTCGCCCGAGGTAAACGGCAACACGCATCTACATCGCGTGCGCAGTGCCTTCCGCTAGAGGAATCTCAGCTGGTGCGCCGCGAAGCCTGTCGCGAACACGCTTCGCTGGTATGAAACCAACGACGACTGCGCCAATCACCATCACTGGAATCATTGCCGAGAAGCCGTTCGCCAACGCATGAGCAAATGCAGATTGAATTTGGTCGCGTACCCCATCAGACAATTCCGCAATCTTTTGGGGCGAACCCTGAATTGAATCGACCGGGAAATCTGGAAGGCGTTGTTCGACGCTGCTCAGCAAACTGTTCGTGAAGATTGTTCCGACGATGGCGACGCCAAGCGAATTTCCAAGAAGTCGAGCAAGCATGATCGTTGAGGTCGCCATTCCGATATCGGCGGGTTCGGTGAATCGTTGGATGACGTACAACAACGTCTGCATGACGAATCCGATGCCCACGCCGACAAGCATCGCTGATCCAACGACGAATGCTGCTGACGTAGTTGCTTCGATCGTCGCGAGCATGACCATGCCAATCCCAGACACAACCATTCCGAAGAAGGGAACAACGACGTGTCCACCGCGCCTATCGGTGATTTGGCCAGCAATGATTGTGCACAATCCTGAGGTAACGGCGAATGGGGCAAGCAGTAGACCGGCTTGCGTTGCGCTAATACCTCGGACTGCTTCGAAAAACAGAGGCGGATAAACAATCGCCGAGCCGAATGCGAGACCCGCAATCAAGTTGGCGGAGAGCGCAAGCGCCCTTACCCGTCCGGCGATGACGCGCAATGCAAGGATTGGCTCCGAGGATCTGCGTTCGTGAATGACGAAGAGTGTGACAAAGACCGCTGAGAGAGTTGCGAGACCCAGCGTTCGTACACTCACAAATTCCACTCGGCCGCCAGTTCCGCCGATCGCCAAAAGCAACGACGAGGCAGCGCCGGCCAAGAGCAGTGCTCCGAGCACATCGATGCGATGGGCAACCCTGTTCGTGGATTTTGGAACGTAGAGGAGCGTGATGAGGCAGATGATTCCGCTCGGAATGTTGACAAAGAATGCCCATCGCCACGTGAAGTTGTCGGTGAAGAATCCCCCGGCCCACGGTCCGAGGACAGCAGTGACAGCAAAAACCACACCGGTGTAGCCGAGATACCTTCCGAGTTTGTCGGCGGGCATCACATCGGCAATCAGTGCCATCGCAAGAGCGGTGATTCCGCCGGCGCCAATCCCCTGAAGTACTCGTGTGCCGATCAGCATTGGCATCGACTGCGCCAAGCCGCACAACATTGATCCGACCATGAATGTCACTACGGCGATGATGAACACTCTTCGGCGACCATAAATATCGCCAAGCTTTCCGTACACCGCCATGGTCGTGACCTGAGCGAGCAGATAGCTCGTTGTCAGCCATGGAAGCAACGACACACTTCCGAGTTCTCCCAAAATCGTTGGAGCCGCAGTCGCAACAATTGCTCCGTCGAGTCCTGAGAGCGTCGCCCCCAAAAGGATTCCGAAAAAGACGACAAGAAGTCGCCGACGCGACATGTGAACCGAGACTCCGCTCGCGCTCGCCGCTCCAGTAGCGGTCACTGCTCAGTGCGTCGCTTCTCGCGTACTTCTCGTCGCTCAGCGTCGGCCGCGTTGTGACGCTTCATTACAGCCAATGGATCCTGTTTAAAGACCTCGACTGATGCCTGATGACCGGCAAGAGCTTGGAATTCCGAACCGGCTCGGATCGCAGCGCGAACACCCATAATTTCGGCTTGTCGATGCACCATACGCTTGTTGATCTGTGCCAAGTCGGTCGCAACCGCAGCGATCTGACTCGCAACATCGAGTACTTCATCGTCGAGAGCAACCGCCGGGAACGACCGATTGGCCCAACCGATCTGCGCCGCCTCGGGACCGAGCATCTCGCCACCAGTGAGCATGATTTCCATGGCGCGGCGCATACCAAGAAGCGGCTCGTGGTACTGACAGTCGGGCGGGGACGCGACACGAACAATCGGGTAAGAAATCCGGGCATCGTCCGCCACGTAGACGAGGTCGCAGGCCTGAACGAGTTCGGTCGCTCCCGCAATCGCGTATCCATGGACCTGAGCGATCACTGGCTTCGCAAGATCCCAAAATCTGAACCAGTTGTCAGTGACCTGTCGCGCCCACGCGCCATCACCCGGAGCGGTATGGAAAGGCGGCGAGACCATCAGGTCGCCAGCAAGGTCATAGCCGGCCGAAAAACACGATCCGCCGCCGCGAATAATGCTGACGCGCACCTCGGGATCTCGATCGTTTGTTTCGAGAACATGGAGCAATTCCGTGCGCATGACGGTCGAGATCGCGTTGCGCTTCTCGGGGCGATTCAACGTGATCCGGCAGATACCTTCGCCAGGAGTGTCGAGAGCGATGGTTTCATACGTTGTCATTTCAGTTCCCCTGAGTTTCTCTGGTACCAGCAAGTTCAGCGAGGAGTTGCAGTCCTTCATCGGTTTCTGAGCGAACGATGAGCCCGGTGAGACCCATCTTGGTCCAGGCCTCCCAGCGTTCACGGATGCGCGCAGGCGAACCGATGAGCGAACCGTCATCGTGGTACTCATCAGGGACGGCGGCGATCGCCTCGTCTCTTTTGCCAGCCATCCAACATTCATGGATCTTCTGAGCCGCTTCTGGGAAGCCGCGCCGGGCCATGGACTCGCGGTGGTAATTGTGCGAGGCCGAACCCATTCCCCCGACGTACATCGCGGTAAGTGGCTTCATTGCGTTGATGGCGCCTTGCACATCGTCGGTGATCACAACACTCACTCCGCCAAAGATCTCGAAGTTCGCTGGACGCCCGCCGCGTTTCGCGAAACCAGCTTCGAGATGCGGACCGTACACAGATGGACCTTCTGAGCCCCATCCCATCGGAAGCATTCCATCGCAGATTTCCGCGCTTAGTTCGGTGTTCTTTGGCCCCCCAGCGGCAAGCCAAAGCTCGATCTCACCTGCGGGATGAAGGATTGAACGAAGCGGTTTCCCTTGCCCTATCGCCCCTGGCCCGTTGTAGGGCAGCGGGAACTCAACTCCGTCGTTGGTGAGTGGTTCCCGGGCGAACACCTTCCGCATGATCTCGACGTATTCACGCAACCGACGGTTCGGACTCCCCCACGGTTGTCCATACCAGCCCTCGACGATCTGCGGACCAGAAACGCCGAGTCCGATGATGACGCGATTGCCACCTGCGAGTGCATCGATCGTAAGTGCATGCATCGCCGTAGCTGCGGGCGTACGAGCCGCAATCTGCACAACACCGGTGCCAAGTTTGATTCGCTTCGTCACTGCCGCCAAGTACGCAAGCGGAGACAACGCGTCGGATCCGTAGGCCTCGGCCGTCCACACCGAGTGGTAACCGAGATCCTCAGCCATCCGAACCTGATCGACAGGGACATCGAGAGCGGCACCTCTATAGAGGTCGAGTCCGAGAGCCAACTTCATCGTCTGTCATCTCCAATGGCCAAGCGAAGGGAGGAATGGCGCGTGGGTCACAATGACTCCGCAAAGACTCCCCCAAAGCGTTTCTTTGCCTTCTCAACCTAGTGCGCTGCCACGCGGGACCCGAGTCCCGAGAACGGCACCGAAAAGCGCGACGGCCGTTGCCATTCCAAACGTCAGAACAAGTCCGGTGACTTCCGAGTTCGTCAATGATCCAACGGTGGAGACGAGAACTCCGGCAACCCCGATTCCCAACGCAGCACCAAGCGTGTCGCTCAATTGCAACGCAGTTGTCGCCTTCCCCTCCTTGCCCTTTTCCGCTAACTCCATCGCAACATGAGCCAATGGGGAGAAAGCGAGCCCCATGCCAAAGCCGGCAACGGCCCAAGCGATCAGTCCGACCCAACCGGGAATGGCAGGAACCAGAACCGTCGCCATGCCTGCAGTTCCTAACCCGATGATGGTCATCCCGACCACGACCAAGATTGTCGCACCGCGGGTTCGTATCCAGCGAGTTTGCAGCCACGAGGAAACCGTCCACGTGAGCGATGCAGTGGTCATTGCGAGTCCGCCATAGATCGGCGACATTCCCCGCACCGTTGTTATCGCGAATGGAACAAACGCATCAGCTGCGTAGAAGCCAAAGTTCAATAGGCCTCGAACCGCCACCGTGGCCGGCAACCCAGCACGCGCCCGCAACGTTCCCGCTGGAGTGAGCCGCATGAACGGCCGGACCATCACGACTGCGCCAATCACTGTGACGGGAAGAAACACATACAGCGAACGCGATCCGAGACCGATAAGAAGCAAACCCGCGCCAACCGCGACCAAGACTGCATTCAGGATGTTGCGTTCGTTCGACGGTTCATCGGGAGCGGGAACTGACTTCACTCCGATAACCGCAACAACTCCGATCACTGCGGTGAGCGGCAACAGCCCGAGGAACACCCAACGCCAGCCAACGGTTTCGGCGATCCACGCAGCAATTACTGGACCGATAACTGACGGAAGCATCCATGCGCTCGAAATCAGCGCGAACATTTTCGGACGCTGCGTAAGCGGATAAATCCGTCCGATACAGACATACGACGTCGCTGGCATCACCCCTGCTCCGACCCCTTGAAGAAATCGTCCGAGCACCAACACCAGCATTGTTGGAGCCATGCCACCGGCCACGAGGCCAATGGCGAAGAGGACAAGGCCGACTGCAAAAGGAATCGCCGGACGCATCCGATCGGCTGCTGTGCCGGCGACCACGACGCCGACAAGGGTGCCAAGAAAGAACGCGCTGAAGACCCATCCATAGAGCGCAAGGTCGCCGAGATCGGACTCAACCAGTGGCATGACCGTCGCCACCGACATCGACTCGAAGGCCACCAAAGTGACGATGAGTACAAGACCAGAAGTGAGTAAACGACGCTCAGGCGCAAAGACGCCTCCGGATCTGACCATGCCAACGCGAGCGTCGGTTGCATTGTCAGGAACGTGTGTCACCGGCGAAGGATAGGACGAGCGCCCCCGCCAGGATTCGAACCCGGAACCTGCCGGGTAGAAACCGGCTGCTCTATCCAGTTGAGCTACGGAGGCAGAGTGCTGTCGAAGCGTACGCGCCGCAGCCTCGACCTCGGAACTCTCCTCACACCTACCCGTTTCGGGCAGGGGCGCTGCCTGCCGTATGCTGACCGTTCCCATGGTGGCCGTAGCTCAGCTCGGTTAGAGCGCCAGGTTGTGGCCCTGGAGGTCGGGGGTTCAAGTCCCCTCGGTCACCCCATTGTGGTGGTGGTCGTCCGTCGAGAGGCGGGCGACCATCGCAGTGTGAATCGTCGGTGAAGGTACCGAAGTTTCACGACAAAGACGAACAGGACACATAGGACGGAGTGGTAGGTTCTCCACTCGCAGGCGCCTCTAGCTCAATTGGCAGAGCATCGGACTCTTAATCCGCAGGTTCTGGGTTCAAGTCCCAGGGGGCGTACCAAAAAGTTGTCGCAGTGAGATGTCGC
>CAIKHC010000207.1 GCA_903827085.1 uncultured Candidatus Nemicrothrix sp.
GGCGTACTTGCCGGGGGTGTGGGAGGGGTTTTCACCTAGTTGTCCGTGCAATTACTGCGCGATCCGACCACTGCCCGAGCGATGCGACTCTTCACGTTCTCCATTACTTGGGTGACGCTGCTTTTCGCCGGAATGGCGCTCGATCAACTAGTTCGATCCGGTCTCTGAGGTCGAGAGCCGGGACCATCCTCTCGGTCCCGCAAGAATCCGGCCGTTGGTTTTCAATCAGGCCTGCGGGCGTGTGTAGGGTGAGATCCGTCCCGCCCTTGATCCGGAGGGTCCCCCCTTCGGTCGAGACCGGCCCATGCCGGCCCGAGTGTGCACGCTCGTACGAGGTCCTTACAGAACATGGCTCTAACCGACACCCGACCGGAATCCGGCACCGACGCAACTTCGGTCGCTCCATCGGTCGTACCCAGTCCGCTCACGATCTTCGGATCCGGTGATCACAAGGCCGTTGGCACGTTCTACGTGTTGGCCGCGTTGGTCTTCGGAATCGCTGGTTGGATCGCAACAGCTCTCGCCTCAGCGCACATCGTTGGGTCAGGTTCATTCCTGAGTGAGACCGCAGGCACGCAGTTACTTCAGACCTCCAAAATTGGCCTGATTTTGCTCGTTATTGTGCCGCTTTTCCTTGGGCTCGCTACCTACATCGTTCCGTTACAGGTTGGTGCGAGCACCGTTGCATTCCCCCGCGCTGCAGCCGCAGCGATGTGGACATGGTTGCTTTCGTCCGGCGTGTTTGTTGTTGCATCGTTCATCGAAGGTGGCTTCGGCGGTGAGCGTGCGAAGTCGGTGAGCCTCACGCTTTTGGCCCTTGGTGGTCTCATCGTTGCGTTGCTTCTCGGCACGGTGTCTGTGCTCACAACGGCGATCACGCTGCGCACACCAGGCATGACGCTCGACCGGGTTCCGATGTTCACCTTCTCGATGCTCGTCGGTGGCGCCATCTGGATGCTCACGCTTCCGGTGCTGTTCGCCAATCTTCTTCTCATCTGGGTCGACCATCGCTACGGCGGCGGCACGGTTTTCGGCGAGGCGAGCTCACAGTTCGGTCAGGTGTCGTGGATCACCCACCAACCGCAGATCTACGCCTTCCTCATCCCTGGTTTGGGCATTGTCGCTGACGTCGTTGCCACCCTCACCGGTGCCCGGCTTGGTAAGCGCAATCTCCTACTGACGGCAATCGGCGCCTTTGGCGTGCTCAGCGTTGGCGCTTGGGCCCAGCCCGCGATCTTCCCCTCGGTCTCCGAGGACCTTTTCTGGCAGGCCATGGGTCTGCTCATTCTGCTTCCGCTCTTGCTCCTTCTCGGCGGTATCGCCGCTGCGTTCAAGGACGGCAAACCATCGCTGAAGAGCCCGCTTGGACTCGCCGTCGTATCGATCGTGCTCACGATCCTCGGCGTGTTTGCCGGCGCGCTGCTTGTCATCACGCCTCTTGAATTACGCACCACGAACTTCTTTGCCAACGGTCAAGCGATCCTCGTACTCGGCGCTGCTTTGGCTGCCGGTGCTGCAGGTATCGGATACTGGGGCCCGAAGATGACTGGCGGCCACCTGGCCGATGGCATTGGCAAGCTCAACGTTCTCGTCATGCTCGGCGGAGGAATTCTCGGTGGCGTCTCGCTCTGTGTGGTTGGTTTCTCCACACGATTTACCGGACTCTCGGGCGCTCAGGACACGCTTGTTGTCATCTCCGTGCTTGGTTCTGCGCTCTTCGCCATCGGTTGCGTTCTCGTGATTCTTGGCCTTGCGAGCGGTGCCCGAAAGGGCGCCCCTGAGGCTGGCGATGATGCGTGGGGCACCGGTCAGACCCTCGAATGGGCCTGCCCATCCCCACCCCCCACCGGAAACTTCGGTGAGCTTGCCGTCGTTCGTTCGCCCGAGCCGTTGCTCGACAAGGAGGCCTGAGCATGACCGCCCACGTCCTTCCCCCGGCCCCACCCGTTCAGCGTCCTCGCGTGCTGGTCGTTGGTGCTGCCTTTGCTGCTGCGGCATCGTTCATGGTCTTCATCGGCCTGATCGGCATCTATCTCACCTCCCGTTCTGACGTCATTGGCAGCGGATCAACCTGGCTGCCCGAAGGCTCCACGATCCCGCTTCAGCAGCCGAACACCATGTTCATGACACTGCTCATGACGGTTGTCACCATGCAATGGGCTGTTTCGGCCATTTCGAAAAATGACCGGGTCAACGCTTACCTCGCACTGGGCCTCACGCTCATGCTTGGTATCGCAACGATCGTGATGACGACCTACCTCTGGACCCTCATGGAGCTCGATGTCGCTTCTGGGCTTCAGGGCGTTCTCATCTACACAATCACCGGCGCACACACGGTGATGCTGGTACTGGCGATGTTGTTTGTCGCCCTCATGGCCCTTCGGGCCTTGGGCGGGCAGTTCACTGCTCGCCAACACGATGGCATTACCGCCGCTGCCGTTTATTGGTACGCAATGGTTGCCGTCTATGCCCTGATCTGGATCTCCATCTACGTCACCAAGTAGGCCGTCATGCTTTCCTCGCGGATGTTCACAACAGCGTTTCGGTTCTTCGCCGGTCTGGCGATCTTCTCGCTGATCGCCGCGTTCGTCATCGGGTTTGCCAGTGAAGACCAGTCACTGATGGACCGTGTTCTCGGCCCGCTCAGCCTTGGCTGGAAGGGTGGCGTTGGTAATCATTTCGCCTACACGTTCTTCGTAGGTTTGTTCGTGGCTGCGGCCTCGCTTGCGGGTCTCCTTATCGCCTTCCGCGATGCCGATCCCGATGCAGAAGCGCAGATCGTCCATATGGAGTCGGTGCCGCTCACCCGCGCTCCCTCTGGCGTCAACTATCTCCCTTCTTTGGGCGCACTTTCCTTCGTGCTCATGCTCATTGGCCTGGCCACTGAAAGCAGCGGACTCACCTACGCTGCAGTTGCGGTGATGGTGGTTGTTGCCTTCACCTGGACAGTGCGCACTTGGGCCGAGCGGGCCACGGGCGATGATCATGCCAACGCCGAGCTCTACCACCGCTTCATTGATCCGTTCCGAGTCCCGGTCGTTTCGATTCTGATCGTTGCCGTGGTTGCCATCGGTATTTCCCGAGTACTCCTTGCGGTTTCGAAGATCGGTGCGGTGTGGGTCTTTGGCCTGGTGTCGCTGCTCTTCTTCCTTGTCGCAGTGCTGCTTGCACTGAAGCCTTCGTCGGCCAGGTGGGTCACCACTGCGGTCGTGATTCTCGCCGCTGTCGCCATCATCGCTGCCGGTATTGCCGGTGCGGTTATTGGCGAGCGCGACATCGAACACCACGGATCCGAGGCCCATTCGGCCGAAGGCGCCATTGGTGTGGCCCCCGGGGCACCCGTTGTTCTCCAGGGCGGGACTCCGGCATGAGCATGCCTTCTTCTTGTTCCATGCTGATCGGAGCGGAATCCTCCGCTCGGTTGGCGCGTTTGGCTCAGACTGGTGAACACTTCGTTCACACCGTTCAGTACTGCAGCAGTCCTAGTGGCCGCGGCCTTGTGTCGTCGGTTCGTTCGCCCCGGAGCGGGTTCAACCCCGCCTCTCGAGGAGAGTAAATGCAGCGCCTTCCAAAAATTGTCCGCATCCTTGCGGTGATCTCGTTTACGGCCGTGGTGGTGCTCTTTGCCGCTCTCATCGTGAACTCGTTCCAAAACAGCGGCAAGCCGCTTACTTCTCTTGCTCCCGAAGGCCCTTCGGCGGAGAGCATTCAGAAGCTCGTCATCCCCGTGACGGCAATTGCTGGAATCGTTTTTGTTCTTGTCATCGGCGCCATTGTCTTCATTACGTGGAAGTTCCGCGAGCGTAAGGACTCCGATCCCGACGAGTTCCCGTCACAGATTCACGGCCAGACCACTCTTGAAATCGGTTGGACAATTCTTCCCGCACTCATTCTCGCCGGCATCGCTGTCGGCACGGTGATGAC
>CAIKHC010000208.1 GCA_903827085.1 uncultured Candidatus Nemicrothrix sp.
AGGCGAACATCGCGGATCATTTCGCCGCCACCAAGGAATGGAGGCATTGCTTCAAGAAGATCTTCGCGTCCGTACAGAACGCCGATGCCGGTGGGTCCGCACATCTTGTGTCCGGAGAACGCAAGGAAGTCGGCGCCGAGTTCTTGCACGTTCGTTGCGCTGTGGGGCACGGACTGGCAGCCGTCGATCATGCTGATTGCGCCGGCCTTGCGAGCAGCCTCGGTGAGTGTGCGAACCGGGTTCATTGTTCCGAGCACATTCGACATTGCGGTGACAGAGAGAACCTTGGCTCCATCGAGAAGCGTGTCGAGCTCGGTGAGATCAAGGCGCCCTTCGGCGTCGAGCGGGATCCAACGAAGTTGAATTCCGATCTCGGCAACGAGCATGTGCCACGGAACGATGTTGGCGTGGTGCTCCATGTGACTAAGCACAACGACATCGCCGGCAGAAAGATTTGCTCGTCCCCAGCTCTGCGCAACCATATTGAGAGCTTCGGTTGCATTCTTGGTGAAGATGATTTCGGAGGACGACCGCGCGCCAATGAAATCGCGAACAAGTGCTCGAGCGAGTTCCATGCGGTTCGTGGCTTCTTCAGCGATCATGTAAACGCCACGATGCACATTCGAATTAATCGTGCGGTAGTAGTCGTCCATCGCATCCAGAACCGCAAGCGGCTTCTGCGAGGTGGCAGCCGAGTCGAGATAGACGATCGGCTTTCCGTGCACCTCGCGCGAAAGGAGCGGGAACTGTGCCTTCATTGCGGTCCCGTCGACCGGGTCGAGGCTTACAGCCATGCGTCGTATCCCTCGGCTTCGAGCTTGCGAGAAAGTTCGGGACCACCTGATTCAACGATGCGGCCATTGATGAGCACGTGAACGAATGAAGGGTTCAGCTCATCGAGAAGTCGCTGGTAATGCGTAATGGCGAGAATGCCGAGTTCCGGTCGTGCGGCGAGTACTTCGCGCACGCCTTTGGCGACGATGCGCAATGCATCGATGTCGAGGCCGGAATCGGTTTCATCGAGGATGGCGATGTCAGGCTGAAGGATTGCCATCTGGAGGATTTCGTTGCGCTTCTTTTCGCCACCAGAGAAACCTTCATTGAGGTAGCGGTCGGCGAATGAGGGATCCATATCGAGACGTGTCATCCAGTCCATGATCTCGAGGCGCAATTCGAGCATGGAAAGGTCGATACCGCGTCGCGCTGACCAGGCTTGGCGAAGGAAGTTCAGGACCGAGACGCCTTGGATCTCTTGCGGGTACTGGAACGCAAGGAACATGCCGGCCTTGGCCCGCACGTCGGTGGACCAATCGGTGACGTCGTCGCCTTTAAAAAGGATGCGGCCCGAGGTGACCTGATACTCAGGGCTTCCGAGAAGGGCAGATGCAAGGGTCGACTTGCCCGAACCGTTGGGGCCCATGAGTGCATGGACCTCACCTGCACTGATGACAAGGTTGACGCCACGCAGGATCTCGACGGGATTCTCACCTGCGGTAGAGACGTGAAGATCCTCGATACTGAAGAGGGGGGACATGCCTGCAGTCTAGAGCCACGGGGGGATTCGCACTACCGCCGTAGGAGAAATTACTGGACTCAGCACCGGGGGCTACCAGCCTCGGTCGACCCATTCCTGCAGATGGGGTCGTTCAGAGCCGATGGTGGTCCAGTTGCCGTGGCCCGGAAGGACGATGGTGTCGGCGGAATAGGTGAAGAGTCGCTGATCGAGCGAGTCGATAATCGTGGCGAAATCTCCGCCTTCGAACGAGGTGTTGCCGGGGCCGCCGGGGAACAAGGTGTCACCCGAGAACAGCAGCGGGCTTCCTTCAAGGGCGAAACACATGGATCCGCGGGTATGGCCAGGCGTGGCGATCGTCCGGAGACGAAGTCGACCAACCTCAAGGACGTTGTCATCTTCCAAAATGCTGTCGTAGGCCTCGAGCATTTCGGAATCGGCAGCAGTAACAGCGACGTCGTAGCCCGCATCTCGAACAGCGGGAACGGCCTGGATGTGGTCCCAGTGGCCATGGGTTTCGATCACACGGCGTACGCCGAGTGTGCTGCAGAGTTCAAGCAAGCGTTCATGTTCATTGGCGGCGTCGATCAGAACGCCGTCGCCGGTCTCGGTGCAACGAATGACAAAGACGTTGTTGTCCATCGGGCCGACCACGACGGCATGGACTTCGTATCCGGTTTCGGCAAGGAGCAGCGTCATTTCCCCATTCTCGCAGGGGATTGGTTGCCCAGGGGTACTTCCGAGTCGTGGGAGCAATCGTTTGCGGGCGGTTCGGGTCGGCCAGGCCACCCCCGTTCCCCGGTCGAAACGAATCGGGCCAGAGATGTGCCGCACAACCCCTGTGTCGGCTAGAACTACCCCCTGCGGCAGTTGCCGCGACGACCTAACCGGCGGGGGATCCACCCCCGTTCGCTACCGGAGGCCACCGCCATGAACTTCGCCTTCTCTGAAGAGCAGGAAGAGCTCCGCAACATCGTTCGTCAGTTCCTTGAAGCAAAGTCTTCCGAGGCCGATGTTCGTGAGCAGATGGACACCGAGCGCGGTTACGATCCCGTCGTGTGGGCACAGATGGCCGAGCAACTCGGTCTGCAAAGCCTCACCATTCCCGAAGAGTTCGGTGGCCAGGGTTATGGCTACGTCGAACTCATCGTTGTTCTTGAAGAGATGGGCCGCTCCCTTCTGTGCGCGCCGTACTTCTCCTCAGTAGTTCTTGCTGCGAACACCGTGATGCAGTCCGGTGACGACGCTGCCAAGGCCGCAATCCTTCCGGGTATCGCATCAGGCGAAACCATCGCCACTGTTGCGTTCACCGAACCGAATGGTCGCTGGGACGA
>CAIKHC010000209.1 GCA_903827085.1 uncultured Candidatus Nemicrothrix sp.
AAGAGCGAAACTGATTTCTCGGCCAAAGCTGCTGACTTCATTTCAGTGGTGCAAGACCTCACCGAAATCGTTGTCGAAAAGGGCGCCGACGCGGTGTCCGAACTCAGCGAGGAACTCGACGCACTGAAGATCGCCAAGAAGGAAAACATCGAACTCGGCACCGTCGTGCGATTCGACGCTGCTGGCGACAACATTCTCGACTCCTACCTGCACTTGCAGGACGGTCGTGGCGTCAACGCTGTTCTTGTTGAACTCCAAGGCGGCACCAAAGAGATCGCTCACGATCTTGCAGTGCACATTGCGTTCTCAAAGCCCGCCTACCTCAACCGGGACGAAGTTCCGGCCGAGGATGTTGAGCGTGAGCGTCAAGCTCTTCTCGACATCACCAAGGCAGAAGGCAAGCCTGAAGCGGCCTGGCCGAAGATCGTCGAAGGACGCATTAACGGTTGGTACAAGGAGCAAGTACTTCTTGAGCAGCAGTTCGTGCGAGACGACAAGAAATCGATCACCGATTTACTTGCCGGCGCAACGCTCGTCCGTTTCGCTCAGGTATTCATCGGCGCCTGATGGCCTCCGCGACCGCCCGCTGGTCGCGGGTTCTGTTGAAGGTTTCGGGCGAAGCATTCGCTGGCGACGCCGGATACGGCATCGACGGTCATGTGGTGCAACGCATCGCCAAAGACATCGTCGACGTTCGCGCTGACCATCCCGACGTTCAGATCGCCATCGTTGTTGGTGGCGGAAATATCTGGCGCGGCATGGCTGGCGCTGGCGCTGGCATGGATCGTGCGCAGGCTGACTACATGGGCATGCTCGCAACGGTGATCAACGCACTCGCATTGCAAGACACGCTCGAGCAGTTGGGTCAGCCCACCCGAGTGCAGTCCGCTATTCAAATGGCGCAGGTTGCCGAGCCTTACATTCGTCGCCGTGCAGTTCGACACCTCGAAAAGGGTCGAGTCGTGATTTTCGCTGGTGGAACCGGCAACCCGTTCTTCACCACCGATACCACCGCTGCATTGCGGGCAGTCGAGATCGAAGCCGGTGTCCTGCTCAAGGGCACACATTCGGGCACCGATGGCATCTATACCGATGATCCTCGTACGAATCCTGACGCTACAAAGCTTGAGGAAGTTACCTATCTCGACGTACTGAACCAGGGCCTTCGAGCCATGGATTCCACGGCAATTACGTTGTGCATGGACAACAATTTGCCCATCGTTATGTTCGATCTCACCGGCGAGGGCAATGTGCGTTCGCTACTTGAGGGCGGTTCGGTCGGTACTCTCGTCCGTTGAGGCGGTCGTTGGAGACCCCGTCGCTCTCTTCGATATCTCCTGGAGTGTTCCGATGACATCAGAGATGGCCGATCTGCTCCTTGCAGAAACCGTCGAGAAAATGAAGAAGGTCGTTTCGCACACGCGTGCGGACTTCTCCTCAATCCGCACCGGTCGTGCTGCACCCGCGCTCGTCGAAAAGATTCCGGTCGACTACTACGGCTCTGAAGTGCCGTTGCAGCAGATCGCTGGCTTCAACGTTCCTGAAGCGCGTCAGTTGCTCATCACGCCGTATGACAAAGGTGCCATTGGCGCGATCGAGAAGGCGTTGCAGCAGTCCGACCTCGGTCTCAATCCGAGCAACGACGGAATCTCGATTCGTCTTTCGTTTCCTCCCCTCACGGGCGAGCGTCGCAAGGAACTCGTGAAGGTCGTCAAGAACATGGCCGAAGACGGAAAGATTGCTTTGCGCAATCAGCGTCGTTCGACTCGCCAGGAACTTGAAGCGCTTGAGAAAGGCGGCGACCTTTCGAAAGATGAACTTGAACGTGCCGAAAAGGAACTCGACAAAATCATCCACAGCCACGAAGCCGAAATTGGCGACGCGTTGGGTGCCAAAGAAACCGAGTTGATGGAGGACTGATGGCTTCCGACGATATGTCCCGCGAACCGAGAGCACCTGGTGATCCTGAAGAGGTTCGGATCATCACCGCCGATGAAATCGCCGAAGCTTCGAACCGTCCCGATGTGGCCACTCGACTTCCTGAGCGTGAACTTCCGCCGCCTCCGCCGCCGGTCATGAATGTGGGACCGCCAACGGGCGAACACGAAATGCCGCACTGGACCGAACCGGCAACCGGTCAGGTTCCTGCCGTCGTCATTGGCGACAATCCTGTCGATGAGGACCGTGCGTCAATGGCCGACACACCGCGTTGGCGCAGTGAGCACGACACCACAGATCACGGAGACCTTCTCGCCGATCTCGCGGCGTCGGAACCCGAAGAAGTAGTGGTCGAACGCCTTGGGGCGCTCGACACCGACGAACGCATTTCTGACGAGGCGTATCTCAACTTCGACGATGTCGAACTCGACCCGCAACCTCGTCGTCGCGGTGCGCGCCGTGGTCGATCTGCTCGCGCGTCGCGTGGGGACGTCGATCCATTGTCTGCGATCCTGCTTCCGCCCGATCTTGTTGGCCCGTCTAGCGCGGCGCCACCTCCGCCTCCATCTGCTGAGCGCGCCGAACGCGTGCAAACGCCGAACGATGGCGAAACGGCGGCGGCCGCCTCGAAGTCGCGCAACGTCCCGATAGCTGCTGCTGTCGGTATCGGGATGGCGATTGTGGCGGCTCTGTTGTTCAAAGCTGGTCCCGTGCCGGTGCTACTTCTCATTGAAGTAGTCCTTGTCGCTGCAGGTTTTGAATACTTCGGGGCAATGCAAAAGAGTGGGTTCCGTCCCGCAACATTGCTTGGTCTTGCGGCAATTGCAGCGTTACCGCTTGCGGCGTACTGGAAGGGCGAGTCAGCGATTCCCGCGATCATCTTCCTCACGTTCCTCTTCGGCATCGTTTGGTACCTGAGCAGCGCCAGTGGTCGTGCTCGTCCCACTGCCAATCTCGGTGTCACCCTGATCGGTGTTGTTTGGGTCGGCGTCTTTGGAAGTTTCGCCGCCCTGATCGTCGACATTCCTACTCAAGGCGTGAGCATCCTTCTTGTTGCTGTCGTTGCGGCAGTAGCCACCGACGTTGGTGGATTCTTCTTCGGTCGGGCGATGGGAAGAAGTCCGTTGAGCGCGATCTCTCCGAACAAGACCGTCGAAGGTCTGGTCGGTGGAATGGCTGCAACGGTCTTTGCTATGTTCGTTTTTGTCGTCGTGCTTGGCGTGAGTTCGCTGGGTGTAGGCAAGGCGCTAGTTCTTGCCGTCGTCCTCGCCGTCGTGGCGCCACTAGGCGATTTGGCCGAGTCCATGTTCAAGCGTGACCTTGGCCTGAAGGACATGGGCTCACTCATCCCCGAACACGGCGGTCTCCTCGATCGATTTGATGCGCTGCTATTCGTCCTCCCCACGACCTATTACTTGGTGAGAATTCTCGGATTGGGCTGATCCCGCGGGGAATCACGCACCCTCTCTCGGTAGGCTGAATCTCATGTCACTGACCCGTGTTGCTCTCGCCGGTTCCACTGGCTCGATCGGCACGCAGGCGCTCGAGGTCATCGAAGCCGAAGCTGACCGTTTCGAACTCAGCGCTATCGGGGCCACAGGCCGCCAGCCTGAAGTGATCATCGAACAAGCCCGTCGCTATCGCCCCTCGGTGGTAGCGATTAGCGATCCCGAGGCAGCGCGCTCGATTGCAGCGGAACTCCCAGGTATCGAAGTTCGGGCTGGGGCCGATGCAATGGCGAGCCTCGCGCTCGATGCCGATGTTGTTGTCAACGGTGTCGTCGGGTTTGCCGGTCTGTCGGTAACTCTGGCAACGCTCGAGGCCGGTCGACGTCTCGCCTTGGCGAACAAAGAGTCACTCATTGCCGCGGGCCCAGTCGTGCAGATGGCGCGCCGTACGCCCGGTGCCGAGCTCATTCCTGTCGACAGCGAACATGGCGCGATCCATCAATGTCTTCGTGCCGCCGACAGCAAGAACCGCGTAGCTCGATTACTGCTCACCGCGAGCGGTGGACCATTCCGTGGTCGAACTGCTGACGATCTCGCAAATGTCACGATTGAAAACGCCCTCGCCCACCCGACGTGGAGCATGGGTCCAAAGATCACTATCGACTCTTCGACACTGATGAACAAGGGTCTCGAAGTCATCGAAGCCCATGAACTCTTCGGAACACCTGCAGGCGATGCGGGCTACGGCATCGGTTTCGACGACATCGATGTCGTGGTGCACCCGCAATCGATTGTGCACTCCATGGTTGAGTTCACCGACGCGTCAACCATCGCCCAGCTTTCGACTCCCGATATGCGCTTACCGATTGGTTATGCGTTGGCGTGGCCCGATCGTATTTCCACACCATTCGGAAGAATCGACTGGACCACCCTTGGCCGTCTCGATTTTGAACCACCTGATCTCGAAGCGTTCCCGTGTCTCGCCCTTGCCTACGCTGCGGGTCGCGCAGGCGGCACCGCGCCGGCATGGATCAGCGCTGCCAACGAGGTTGCGGTTGAAGCATTCCTCGAAGGTCAGATCGCTTGGCGCGACATTGCCGCAGTTATTGCTGCCACTCTCGATCGGCACGACGGTGCCCCGGCAACCGATGTGGCTGCAGTCATCGATGCCGACTCGCAGGCCCGACGTAGTGCTCATGAAGAACTCAACTCTTTCGCTTCGGTGGTGCGCTGATGACAACCTCTTCAATTCCAAACGACACTGAGCAGGGAGATTCAGGCGAATCTCCTCGCCCGTCCCTCCTCGAGCGGATATTTGGCAACCAATTCGTTCTGCTCGGACTTCTTCTGACGCTGCTGGGTTGGGTTGCACTTACTCGTATCTGGTTGTTCGTCTTGATTGTCGCCATCGTTGCGTCGGTATTTCTGCACGAAATGGGCCATTTCCTTATGGCGAAACGCAATGGCATGAAAGTGACGGAGTTCTTCATTGGCTTCGGCCCGCGCGTGTGGTCGTTCCGTCGCGGTGAAACTGAATACGGTCTCAAACTCGTTCCCGCCGGCGCATATGTCCGGATCATCGGCATGCATGGCCTCGAAGAAATCGACGAGTCCGTTGAAGAAACTCGCACCTACCGAGCGCAGTCCTATTGGCGACGCATGCCAGTAGTTCTCGCGGGCCCGGTGGTGAATATCGTTCTGGGTCTCGTGCTGCTGGTTGTGGTGTTCGCCGGGTTTGGGCATCCGGCCAAAGACAAGTGGAAGGTCGACACCGTCTCATCGGGTTCTGCCGCTGCGAACGCGGGACTCCAACCGGGCGATCAAATCATTGCGTTCAACGGACAGCCCGTTGGCGCATTCGACGATTTCACGAGCATCGTGCGCGCGCAAGGCGGTTCCGCTGGCGAGCTCACAGTGCAACGTGGCGATGAACAACTCTCCCTACCTACAAAAATCGGTTGGTCTCTGAACGCCGACGGCGCACGTACGCTCCAGCCGCTGGTTCCCGGAGATCGGGTCACGAAGGTTGGCGAGGTTTCGGTGTCGTCGTATGCCGAGATGCAGGCCGCACTTCAACGAGTCATTGGTCCAGTCACGATCACATTCGATCGCAATGACCGTGCGTTCACGACAACAGTCGATGGGCCCATCGCAATGCCAGTCGATGGGTACCGCGGATTTCTCGGCGTGAGCCCTGGTTCGGTGATTGTGCATGCCGGGATCGTTGAAGCAACGGGCCAAGCCGTCGGAGCATTCGGTGACACGGTTGTCGGCTCGGTCCAAGGAATGGGCCGCATCTTCTCGCCTTCCGGGATCAGCAAGTTGGCTTCTCAGGTGGCCAATGGTGGATCTTCGGACGCAACTTCTGATTCATCGGTCGAGCCGGTGAACTCAGGATCGGGGAGTTCTTCGGGTTCGAGCTCATCGACCTCTTCAAACCTCGATCGTCCTATGTCGCTTCTTGGCATCGTGAACGTCGGTACCCAACTCGGTGAGCAGGCGGGCTGGGCCGGAGTTCTTGCGCTGCTCGCGACAGTCAACATTTTCCTCGGCCTCATCAACCTCGCACCGATTCTGCCGTTCGACGGTGGCCACATCGCCGTCGCGACCTACGAAGAGATTCGCACTCGTATTTCCGGCAAGGCCTATCGGGTGAACATGGCGAAACTCATGCCCGTCACCTACATCGTGGTCTTGCTCATGGTCGGGCTCTTTGCGTCCTCGCTGTATCTCGATGCCGTGGACCCCGTAAAACTCTCGCCGTAGCCCTAACTTCATCACCTTGATCGAGCTTTAC
>CAIKHC010000210.1 GCA_903827085.1 uncultured Candidatus Nemicrothrix sp.
CTTTGCCCGCTCAGAGCGAACAAGGCCTTTTGGGGAGAAGGAAGAAGGACGGTTCTACCCCACGACCACGCGTCCCGCACGCCTTCTCGCCTGTAGTTACCGCTCAGTAGGTTCCTTGCGATAGACAATGCCCACGAAGGGCCCCGTCTGGCCCGCCCCGCCGGCACCGTCCGGCGTTCCGTGCACCAAGGAGTGTCATGCCCGAAGCAGTCATCGTTTCGACCGCCCGTTCACCAATCGGTCGTGCCCATAAGGGCTCGCTTACCCAGGTCCGCCCTGACGATCTCGCGGCCACAATCATTCGTGCCGCTCTCGACAAGGTCCCCTCACTTGACCCAACACTTGTCGAGGACATCATGCTTGGCTGCGCGCAGCCTGCAGGTGCCCAGGGCTACAACATCGCTCGCGTTGTTTCGGAACTCGCAGGCATGGGCCACATCCCCGGCGTCACTGTTAACCGTTACTGCTCGTCGTCACTCCAGACCATTCGTATGGCTGCACACGCGATCAAGGCTGGCGAGGGTGACATTTTCGTCTCCGCTGGTGTTGAAACCGTGAGCCAATTTGGTCTTGGAATGTCCGATGGTCTTCCCGGCACACATAACCCGCTTATGGGTGCTGCAGAAGCTCGTACCGCCGAGCGCGCAGCAGGCGGAGCCCCGGTTTGGGCGCCATTCGCCGCCGGCATCTCTGACTACTACCTCGGCATGGGTCAGACCGCAGAAAATGTTGCTCAGTTCGAAAACGTCTCGCGTGAAGAGCAGGACGAATTCGCGGCACAGTCGCAACAGCGTGCAACTGCAGCCCTTGAGCGCGGCTTCTTCGAACGTGAGATCACGCCGATCCACACCGTCGACGCCGATGGCAACCCCGTTGTCGTAAAACAGGACGACTGCATCCGCGCCGGAACCACCAAGGAAAAGCTTGGCGAACTCAAGCCCGTGTTCCGTCCCGACGGAACCGTCACCGCCGGCAACGCCTGCCCGCTCAACGACGGCGCTGCTGCCGTCATCGTCATGAGTGACACCAAGGCCAAGGAACTCGGCCTCACTCCTATCGCTCGAATCATTTCCTCGGGCGTCAGCGCACTCAATCCCGAGATCATGGGCCTCGGCCCCGTCGAAGCCTGCCGTCAGGCCATGGCTCGCGCCGGCATGAGCATCAACGACATCGACCTCGTCGAGATCAATGAAGCATTTGCGGCACAGGTTGTCCCGTCGGCCAAGCACCTCGGCATCAGCTGGGACAAGCTCAACGTGAACGGTGGCGCAATTGCTCTCGGTCACCCCTTCGGCATGAGCGGCGCACGCATCATGGCCACGCTCCTCAACGGCCTTGAGGACACCGGCGGCACCATCGGCATGGAATCCATGTGTATCGGTGGCGGTCAGGGCATGGCGATGATCATCGAGCGTCTCTCCTAATCAACTTCAGTTCTGCAGTACAAAGGCCCCGCTTCGGCGGGGCCTTTGTTGTTTTCGACTGCTTTCGAAACCCCTGAACGTGGGGGCCGACGTACCATCACTCTCAACAACGTTCTCCCAGCGCACCAGGATCAACGTGATCGACGAGAAACTCCACAGCATCGGTCGAGAGATCGCCGCAATTTCGCGACGAGATCCCAATCGTCCCGCCATCATCACCGCTGACGGGAGCGTGATGACGTTCGGCCAACTTGATCACGATGTCGATGCTGTCGCTGCCTCCTTCGCTGCCGCCGGCCTGGTATCTGGTGATGTCGTTGCGTTGCTTTGCCGTAACCGACCGGAATGGATGGTTGCCTACGAAGCCGCACTACGCGCAGGCGTCACGTTGCTCCCTGTGAATTGGCATCTTGAAGCAGACGATGTCCAGTACGTGCTCGAAGATTCAGGCGCCAAAGCTCTCGTCGCGGAATCCGTCTTTTCCCATCAAGCTCAAGGTGCTCCTGATTCGCTCGTGCTCCGAATCGCTATTGGCGGACCAATCGATGGATTCACTACGTGGGACGACGTGCTCTCCTCGGTTTCTACGCCCGCACCGGAACGTCCTCGCGGCACGCAAATGATCTACACCTCAGGCACTACCGGTCGCCCGAAAGGCGTTCGCCACGACCCTCAACCTTCCGCGTCCGCCGCCGCTGCAGGCGCGGCGATGGTTGCCATGTTTGGAATGGACGGTGACAACGGCGACTCAATGCTCTGCACTGCCCCGCTCTACCACTCCGGCCCGAGCCGATTGTGTTTGGAATGGCCTTTGGGTGCTGGCGTCACCGTTGTGCTCATGGACCGATTCGAACCACGTCAAGCCCTTGAACTCATCACAGACAATTCGATTACCCATGCGTTTTTTGTTCCCACCATGTTCAATCGCATGCTGGCGGTTACAGATCGCAACTCATTCGATGTCTCGACGCTTCGATTTGTCCTGCACGGCGCTGGCCCTTGCACCGTCGCCACGAAACAATCGATGTTCGAGTGGTTTGGGCCAGTCATTCATGAGATCTATGCCGCCAGTGAAGGTCCAGGAACCTGGATCACCCCGCAGGAGTGGCTGGCGCACCCAGGCAGCGTGGGACGCGTCGATCCCGAACGCATTCGCATTCGTCGCGACGATCGCTCGACCGCCGGCGCTGACGAAGTCGGAACCGTGTGGTTCTTTAGTGCTTCAAAGTTTCGCTATCACGGCGACCCCGAGAAGACTGCGACGACCTACGACGAAAGCGGCGACTGGTACACCGTCGGCGACCGCGGCCATGTCGATGCCGACGGTTACCTCTACCTTTCTGGTCGAACCGCCGAGTGCATCAATAGCGGCGGCGTGAACATCTATCCGGCCCGCATCGACGAGGCACTCGCTGCGGCTCCTGGCGTCATCGACGGCGCCGCCTTCGGCCTTCCCGATGATGACCTCGGCGAAATCGTCGCCGCAGCAATCGTGATCTCCGATGGTGCCGACCCCGACGCGATGATCACGTCAACGATCGACTATTGCCGAGAGGTCGTCGGGTCACAGCTCACGCCAAAGCGGGTTTTCATCGTCAACGAACTGCCCCGAAGCGATGCCGGAAAGTTGTATCGGTCACGCCTCGTTCAACAATTCACCGTTGCGTGAATCGCACCGAATCAGTTGCGGCGGAGTTGAGACAGGTCACGAACGGCGCCGCGTGCGGCTGACGTCGTAAGTGCGGCGTAGGCCAGCAATGCCTGCGAGACAACACGGTCTCGGTTGGTTGCGGTCCACGCGTCGGCTCCGCGTGCTTCCTCGGCCACCCTGCGCTTCGCAAGCTCTTCATCAGAAACATCGAGCGTGATTGAACGAGCAGGAATATCGATCGTGATGGTATCTCCAGTTTGAACTAACCCGATGAGGCCACCTTCAGCAGCTTCTGGTGACACGTGCCCAATGGAAAGCCCTGCAGTTCCGCCAGAGAAACGACCATCGGTAAGGAGCGCGCACTCTTCGCCCAATCCGCGACTTTTGATGTACGTCGTCGGATA
>CAIKHC010000211.1 GCA_903827085.1 uncultured Candidatus Nemicrothrix sp.
AACGGATCAGGAATCCCACGCAGTAGTTCAGGGATGCGGAACCGCGCATCGGCCGAGGCAATCACGACATCGCAATGCAACGCGAGGTCGAGTCCGCCGGCATGACACAGGCCATTTATGCGAGCCACCCAGATCTTGCGGCAACGTTCAATGTGGCGGAACGGGAAATTGTCGGTGGCGTCCCATTCATTTGCGAGACCCTCGGGATCTTCTGACTTGCCGGCCATATCGCCGCCAGCCGCAAACCACTTATCGGTGCCGGTCAAACACACAGAATCAAGTTCGGGCTGCCCGTCGGCCCAGATCGCTGCGCGCTTGAGCGCCCGATACATGTCTTGAGTGAACGCGTTGCGACGTTCAATGCGATCAATACGCAAATGAAGTGTTCGGCCGCGTACTTCAGAAATGATGAACGCGGAACCGAACTCAGGCGGCACAACCGACGCAACCATCAGATGCCGTAGACCTTGGCTGCAGTCTCATAGAGAACTTTGCGGATGACATCTTCCGGAAGTCCTCCGAGCAGTTCCTGCGCATATTCGCGCGGACGTGTGGCCGCCGTTCGCGGACCAGGGTGCATGCACGTGGGATGCGGGTAGTCGGTCTCGAACATGATGTTGTCGGGAAGAACGTCGATTGCCGCAAGGGCCGCCTTCTGTTCAAACCAGAAACAACCGTAGAGCTGACGACGGAAGTATTCGCTCGGAGTGAGTTCGTATTCGGGATGCTCATCGCGAACCCCACCGTTGTTCCACTGCCAATCGAAGGTTTCAAGTGCTCCGGGCAACCAGCCAACACCCGACTCGACCGAAACGAACTTGAGTTCTGGGAATCGATGACACATGCCACCAAAGATGAGATCAGCCATACAACGCATGTTGTCCATGAAGATCATCGACGACACCTTGGCGAAGTTCGTCATCCAGCCCATGTTCGCAGTGTCTTCGAACAGCGTTCCCATTGAGCCGCCACCAACGTGGAAGCTCACCGGCACACCTGCGTCTTGCACCGTCTTCCAAATCGGGTCCCAGTGCTTGCTCGCCAACGGCGGCTGGCCATAGTCCTGCGGCTGGTTGCAGAAGTTGATGGCTTTGTGGCCCATGTCGAGACATCGCTCGATTTCACTAATTGCGAGATCGAGATCCCAAAACGGAACTGCGGAAATCGGAATCAAACGAGCAGGGTCGGCGCTGCACCAGTCGGTGAGGAAATCGTTGTAGGCACGCACGCACTGTGCAACGAGTTCACGATCACCGAGACGAAGGAAGTACCCGTTGCCGAATCCACCCACGTTGGGATAGAGGATCTGCGCGTCCACGCCTTCTTCATCAAGGAACGCCAAACGCGCTTTTGCGTCGAACATTGCTGGATGAATGTCGTCGAACGTCTTCGGCGTACTGAGCGGCATGATGCCGTCGAAGCCGGCCATTGAGTAGTAGCCGGGAGCACCGATTCGTTCGCCGCTCACCATCCACTGATCCACACCATCGATTCGCTCGATATGAGGAACCTTGTCGTGGAGCGATGCCGGAAACGAACGCGTCCAGGTGTCTGGCGGTTCGGTGAGATGCGTATCGACGTCGATCACCTTGTAGGTATCGAAAAGATCAGTCATGGTCGAGTTCTCCTAAAACAATTTCCAGCGATGGATACTTAGCGTTCTATGCCCATCGGCCAATCGCCGATGATGCCCTTCTCTTCCAGTTCAGCAAGTTCTGCATCGGAATGCCCAAGCATCCCGCCAAGAATTTCCTTGTTGTGCTCACCCAGTGTCGGAGCCGGACGACGCACCCAGTAATCAACGCTCCCATATCGGAACGGAAGCGTCGGGGTCGGATGGATTCCGACGACTGAATGATCGACGTCTTCGCAGTACCCACGGAAGACATTTTGGGGATGACCCGAAGACCGTCGATTGTCTCGGGTTTCGGCGGCGGGAATACCAGCGGCCACAAGTGTTGCGACTGCTTTGCTCAACTCTTGCTGCGCGGCCCACTCTCCAATCGCCACATCGAGTCGATCATGCTCACGTCGCCGGTCGGCAAGAGTCGCCAGCGATGGATCGTCAGCTAGCTCGGGATGACCGATCACTGCTGCCAGCGACTTCCATTGCTCGTCAGTCGCACACGAAACGGCCAACCAGTTCTCAAAGCCTTCACATGCGTACAAGTTCTGTGGCGCCGCATAAGGACTGCGGTTGCCTTCTCGTTCAACCCGAAGATTGTGAGCAGTCCATTCGATAACAGGTTCGGCCGCGACGTTGATCGCCGCTTCAAACATCGGAGCCTCAATGAGACAACCCTCACCGGTGCGGTCGCGACGCTGCAAACCGATGAGCGCACCAAACGCAGCGTGTAATCCACCATTGGGGTCACATGGTCCACGCTGGATTCGAGGCTGATCTTCGGGGTGACCAGTCATCCATGCGAGTCCGGTGATCTGTTCCATGGTTTGAGCAAAGCCGGGGCGGTCGCGCCACGGACCATCAAGGCCGAACGCCGGCATACGCACCATCACTGCTCGCGGGTTCACACTCTTGATGACATCCCAGTCGAGATCGAATGCTTCAACGACGCGAGGCGTGAAGTTCTCGACGACGATGTCGGCCTTTGCAGCCAGCTCTAGTGCAAGCGCCCGACCTTCGGGACGATCGAGGTCAAGGGTGACGTCATACTTGTTGGTGTTCGCCGACAAGAAGAATGCGCTGTACTCCCACCACTGAGGACGGCTGTAGAACATGCCACCCGCGGTTCGCATGCCATCAATACGTCGGGTTGATTCAACGTGGATGACCTCGGCGCCAAGCGCGGCGAGCATTCCTGCCGCCGATGGCCCCGCCCACCACGCGGTGAGGTCAAGAACGGTGATGCCAGCAAGCGGAAGCGCAACCGAATCGGCAACTGTCTGCGGCCGCGGCGTTCGAACCGGGATGGCCTCGCCGTTCTCGGCACCTACGGCGGGCGCAGGCGCTGGTGCGCTGCCCGACACCCCGTCGATCAGGTACGGCCGACGCGGCATTGAGAACTCGTCCAATGGATCGCGCAGAAACACGCCGCGCTCCTGCGGATGATCGAGTTCGAGAATGATTTTTCCGTCGGCAACTGGCGCAACGGGAATTCGCAATGCTGCAGCAGCTTCAACGATCTCTGCAGTGGTGTGCTTGGTGGTGTACTCGCGAACCATCGCATTCCACTCGGCGGCACGAGCGTTGCGAGTCGCAAGCGCGGCAAACTCTGCTGATTCAAGGAGATCGGGACGCTCAATAAGAATGCAGAACGAGTCCCATTGATCACGGGTGTTGGTATTGAAACCAACCCAACCATCGAGCGTTGGTTCAATCGACGGGATCTCAACATTGCGCGGCGGCACTGTGGGGTCGGGCTCGGGTCGTCCGGCAAGCGAGTTGAACAGATCGGAGTAATTCGTTGCAGTCACATTCGCGACTTCGAATACCGAGAGATCGATGAGTTCACCTGCACCGGTTTCGCGTGCACGTCGAACTGCGGCCAACGACGCGACAGCTCCGTAGGCACCGCCGACCCATTCAACGATGCGCCCGCCCATTTGGATGGGTGGAAACTCGCGCACGCCTCGAATAGCGACTGCGCCACTGTCGGCCTGCAATGTGAATTCCGTTGCCGGCCTATCGGCGAACGGCCCGGTGAGTCCGTAGGGAGTTGCGGCAAGCACAACCGTGCCTGGCCATTCGCCTGGTGGCGGACCACTCACAATGACAAGGTCGGCAGCGGCACAAAGTTCATCGATGATGGGCTCACCGGCGACTGCCGTAACTGACCGCTGACCGTGTCGGAGATAGCGAAACAGCGGCGCATCACCGCTTGTGGGCACGCCCGACCATTGCGCGTGACGCTGCGGGTCGCCCTCGGGCGGTTCCACTCGGGTCACTGTGGCGCCGGAGTCGGCAAACAACTTTGCGCAGTACGCGCCGCTCAGGTTCGTCGAGAGATCGACGACCACAACGTCTTTGAGTTCCCCTGTCTCCCCCATCAGTCTCTGACCGTAGTTCGCCCGCCCTCGAGCCGGTACCGTCGGCCCTGTGAAACTTGCCTTCGCCGGAGCCGGCACCATCTCGGTCGTGCACGCCATGGCAGCGGCTGCGGTCGAGGCGGAGATTGTGGCTGTTGCATCCCGCACCAGTGAGCGAGCAACAGAGCGGGCCGGCCAGGTGGGCGCAGCGGTGGTCGCATTTGAGGACCTCCCAGCGGGCGCTGACGCCGTTGTGGTGTGCACGCCACCAGACCGTCATACTGCCGACACCTTGCAGGCCCTCCGAGCAGGGGCAGTCGTGCTCGTTGAGAAGCCGCTTGCGACCACCCTTGCCGAAGCCGACGCGATCGTCGACGCCGGCGGCGGCCAGGTCATCTACGCCGAAAACCTCGCCTTCTCCCCTCTTGTTGTGGCCACGAATGAATTAGTCAGGGCCATCGGCGCACCGAACTTCATCGAGATCCGTCAGCTTTCCCCTCGGCCCTCTTGGGGCGAGTTCCTCGACCCCGCCCGCGGTGGCGGCGTCCTGTTCGATCTCGGATCGCATGCCGTGGCGCTTGCACTACTTCTGGCCGGGGCCGATGCACCCGTGTCGGTTGAAGCAACGATGAGTCGCTCTGCAGACATCGAAGTCGATGATGCCGCCGAGGTGTTCATCACCTTCGCTTCGGGCATGCGCGCTCGCATTGAAACGAACTGGACCAACCCACATGCGGTGTGGGATCTCCAAGTCTCGAGCGATAGCGGCGTTGTGCGCACCGAACTCATGCCCCAGCCAGGCATCGAGCACAACGGTGAACCTGTCGCTCTTCCGGCCCTCGCTAGCGCTGCTGATCCACATCTCGAGCACTACGGATACATCGGCCAAATGTTGACGCTGCGTGATGTTGTCGGTGGAGCACCATCGCCAATCGACGCACGATTTGGCCGCCGAGTTCTTGACGTACTCAGCGCTGCCTATGCCGCTGCGAGCAAGCCCGGCTCAACCGTGTCGCTCCCATTCGCTGGACCGCGAAATCGGACACCCCATCAACTCTGGAGCGATACGGTCGGTCCATGACCGATCTCAACGTTGACGCAATTCTCGCCGAATCCTCTCAACGCGCAGGAGGACGAACCGATCTCGGTGACGGCAGTGAATTCTTCCTTGAAGGTCTTGGCCGATTCATGGATTCGCTCAATGCCGACGCGCAGCTCAATCCCACAGGTGAATTCATCGCCAGCGAACGAGCAATGCTCCACACCGTGAACCGGCTGAACTACACCGCCGACCGCGTTGCGTTCCCCGAAATCGCGCAGCAAAAGATCGAAAAGCCTGTCTTCATCATCGGCATGCCTCGCACGGGCACGACGATCTTGCATGACATCCTCGCTCAGGACCCGGCCAACCGTGCACCACTCACATGGGAATGCATGTTTCCGTCTCCCCCGCCCCGTGCAGAGACATTCGCCACCGATCCTCGCATTGCTATGTGTGCAGCAACCATGCCGCCGATTGAGGATCAGCAGCTCAAAGCAATTCATCCGCTCGGCGCTGAACTCACCCAAGAGTGCGTCACGCTCATGGGCGAATCAATGTGTACGCCGCTCTTCCATAATCAGTTCAATGTTTCGAGCTACCAAGACTGGACTGATCGCGATGCTGATTGGTCAAACGTCTACGACTTCCACCTGCAGCAACTGCAGCACATGCAGGCGTTCAACATGCAGGACCGCTGGGTGCTGAAGACCGGCGCTCACCTCTGGGGTCTCGAACACCTTTTGGCTACCTACCCCGATGCGCGCATCGTGTTCACTCACCGTGATCCAGTGAAGTCCATGACGTCCTATGCCTCACTCAC
>CAIKHC010000212.1 GCA_903827085.1 uncultured Candidatus Nemicrothrix sp.
GCTTTTCGGAGGAGTTCATTTCAGCGAATGTTCGACCATCGCCATCGTCAGGAACGAATACGGGGTCATATCCGAATCCCCCGTCGCCTCTGTGTTCAGAAGCGATGACACCGCAAACAACTCCGTCTGTGATGGTTTCGGAACCATCGGGCCACCTCACCAGAACCACGGTACGGAACCTTGCACGTCGTTCTTGCGGCGTTGTCGCTCCTGCGAGTTCAAGTTCCCTAAGGAGCTTGGCGATATTCGCCACGGAATCACTCGGCTCACCGGCATAGCGCGCCGATCGAACCCCTGGTGCACCGTCGAGGGCGTCGACTTCAAGACCCGTATCGTCCGCGAGCGACGCGCTGCCGGTCGCATTCGCGATCGCGACGGCTTTGAGGCGCGCGTTCCCTTCGAGCGTTTCAGCGTTCTCCTCAACATCAGGGACTGTGTCTGGCCGCGGTTCAAGAACGACGCCGCACGAGGCGAGGATCTCGTTGATCTCGCTCACTTTGTCGGGATTCGCGCTCGCACAGACGAGGCGCCGACCGCCCACTGTGCTCAGTCCCGACGAGGCGGCGGGTCGGAGAGGAGCAGTTTCTGCATGGTGAACAGTTCGCGGATGCCGCCTTCGGCTAGTCCGAGGAGTTCATCAAGCTCACCACGACTAAAACTCATGCCCTCTGCTGTTCCCTGAACTTCGAGGAACCGGCCGCTCTCTGTCATCACAACATTCATGTCAACTTCGGCTGCAGAGTCTTCGACGTAGGGAAGGTCAAGCAACGGCGTTCCATCGACGATTCCCACAGAGATCGCGGCACACGCTTCGGTGAGCGGATGCTTCGGAATGTTCCCGGCTTGGACAGCGCGAGTGAGTGCGTCGTGCAACGCCACGTAAGCGCCTGTGATCGAAGCCGTACGAGTTCCGCCATCGGCCTGAAGCACATCGCAGTCGACAACAACCTGACGCTCACCGAGCGCTTCCATATCGCAGACACCGCGCAAGGAACGTCCGATAAGTCGCTGGATCTCGTGGGTTCGACCCGAAGGTGATCCCTTACTTACCTCGCGACGAATGCGCTCAGGGGAAGCACCGGGCAACATTGAGTATTCGGCGGTAACCCATCCCTTGCCAGAGCCCTTCATCCAACGGGGAACGCTTTCGTCGATCGAAGCGGTGCAAAGCACAATCGTGCGGCCGAAACGAATCAGGGCCGAACCGGTGGCAGCGTCGGTGAAGTCGCGCTCTATCGAAACATCGCGAAGTTCATTTGGTCGTCGTCCGTCTGGTCTCACAGTTGGTACCTCTCGTGGGGGGATGCGAGTGCAACTGGAGCACCGTAGGCCGATTCTCCGTTCCGGGAGTGCACCGATAGATCCGAATCGGGCCAAAAGTGCGTCAGTACACAGCGCTTTGCTCCGGCAGCGCGCGACATTTCACCAGCAGCACGCGCCGAAAGGTGCTTCATTCCTTCTGCCTCTTCGTCGGTCCCGTAGGTGGACTCGACCAATGCGAGGTCCACGCCGCGTCCCAAATTCTCGATACTCCATTCGGGGCCAGTGTCAGCGGAATAGACCATCGAACCTCCGCTCGTCGATTCGATCCGCATGGCGTGTGTCTCGACGTAATGATCGGTTCGTTCGAGTCGGAATCGCAGTGAACCTATTGCGAACTCGTCTCCGTCACCTGTGACGTTCCATTCGAAGGTTGGCTCAAGATTTCCGGGGAGAAGCGACGCGATCGAGCGCGTTTCGGCAGTCCCCCACACCGGAAGCCCTTCACGTTCATACCGATACCGAGATGCCACGTGCAGACCAGCGAGATCACTCCAGTGATCTGCATGGGAATGGGACAAGACAACGGCAGTCACATCGCAAAGCGCTATGTGACGCTGAAGCGAACTCAGACAGCCTGGACCCAGATCAACCAAAACATTCGAAGTGCCGTCCTGTATGAGGTAACCGCTACAGGGGCAGTCCTGACCCGGGTAACTCCCTGAGCATCCGAGAACGGTGACGAGCATCTTCAAACGCTAGCGGGACTCTGCTTTCAACATGCAGAGCGAACAACACCGGCTCTCCCGTTCCATGCGAGAATGTGTGGATGCGCATTCCTGCGAGCGTCGACTACGCGATCCGAGCCATGGCCGAGTTGGCCAGCAGAGGCGAGGGTCCTGTCACAGCCGAGGAGCTTGCTGTCGCTCAGGGAATTCCGCTCAAATTTCTCAGAGGGATCATGACTGAACTCAAGCGGTCTCGGTTGGTGAGCAGCCAACGAGGTCCCGAAGGCGGCTTTGTCCTCACTCGCCC
>CAIKHC010000213.1 GCA_903827085.1 uncultured Candidatus Nemicrothrix sp.
CAGCGTCGACACGCTCATCAACACAACAGGCTTGACCAATGAGGCCTGCGATCGTGATTCCACCGTTCGAGTGACCAGCGACGCCAACTCGCTCACCGTCAATCATTCCTGCCAGTGCTCGTCCATCTGCACTTGAGGACAACGAAATGGCGTGAGTGATCACCGCAGAAACGTCGCCTGATTGATTCACCACATCACCGGGATCCGCCAGACCAGGCGAATTTTCACTGTTCAGGGGGAATGCTGGAGCGGCCACCACATAACCTGCGCCCGCCCATGTCGCCAGCAGATCGCCATATTCGGCGGGCGCCGCACCCAACCCGTGCCCGAACACGATGAGAGGGAATGGGCCCGAACCGGTCGCGGGTGGCGCATCGAAGAGCGGTGTTGGATCAGGGATCGATGCAAAGTCATCGTCCTGAATCGATTCGGTGTTTGGCGCAACCGCCGGATACCAGACTCGTACTTGGAGTGTGCGGGACGGCAGGCCGGGCTGGGAAGCATTCGCCGGAGTCGGCCGAGACTCATCAACAAAGGTGAACGATGTGATCCCGACGGGAAATGTCCCCGGCTCAAAATTCGACGGCGCTTGTTCAGCAGTTTCCTTGGCCGACGATGAGCAAGACGGAAGAAGCCCCAGAAGTAGACATAGGGAAAGACCCAGACCCGCCACAACCAGAGGAAAACTGCGCATCTGCCGCACGAACTGACTCTAGAGCGGAAGTTCGGACCACAATGGGTCGGTGAGCAGCACCGGCGTTGGCTACGCAGCAGCAGTTGCACTTGCCGCAATCTTTGCGATTGCCGCAGTCGCGAAACTTCGCGATGTCTCTGCGACCGAACGTGACTTTGACGGACTCGGGATTCCCCGAGCATCGTTCTTCGCTCGGTTCGTACCACTCGCCGAACTCTCAATCGTGGCGTTGCTCCTCATCGTCCCTCCGGCAGGGGCGATTGCCGCGCTCGTCTCGCTTGCGTTCTTCACCACATTTCTGATTGGCCGTCTTCGCGCTGGCGTGCGCGCGCCGTGTGCGTGTTTTGGTTCCTCCCGGGCCCAACCCATTTCCGTTCGCGACGTCATCCGCAACCTGCTGCTCATGGCACTCGCTCTGGTCTGTCTTGCGACCGATCGACCCACCGCGATCACCCCACTTGATGCCCTTGCGGTTCTCGCAGTCATCGCCGTTGCAGGCGGCGCACTGCATCTGGCCGGTAGGGTCCGATCACGATGACCGACCCATGGGGCAACCCCCTTTCTCCTGATGACCAGCGACCGGTCAACCCGCAGCCCGAGGATTACCCGCCGGACTTCGCTCCGAGTCCCGCGTGGCCAGGCGCCCAGACACCCAACACCACCGCGTCTTCGCCCACTCCCCCTCCTCCGCCGCCGATGCCCGCCTCAGACCAAAGCCCCGCATCGCAACCTGCGTGGCCGGGCACTCCCCCTCCCCCACAACCGGCCGGGCAAGGGCCGAAGTTCTCGGGCATGGCGATTGCATCGATGGTGTGCGGAATCCTTTCGATTACCTGCACAGGCTTTCTCGGCATCATTCTTGGCCCGACCGCACTTGGCCTTGGCCTTGCTAGCCGGAAGGCCATTGCCGGCTCGAACGGCTGGAAGAAAGGCGACGGGATGGCCACCGCCGGCATCGTTACCGGCGTCATCGGCATCATTTTCTCCATCGTCTACCTGATCTTCTTACTCAAGAATCCGAATTTCATCACCGACTTCGTGGACAACCTCACCACCACGACCACCACCGGCGGAAAACTCCAAGGCGCCTGAGCCGTAGACTCGGCGTGTTTCGCTGAGCATCGGAAAGGCTCCCCCTCATGGCTGTTGCTGCCAATACCCCCATCGAACTGATCAACGGTGTCTACGGCCGTCTTGCCGAGAACGTTGCCATCGGTCGAGAGCGCCTTGGGCGCCCGCTCACCTTCGCCGAAAAGGTGCTCATCAATCACCTGCGCGACCCGCGCAACCAGGAACTTGAGCGCGGCCGCAGCTACGCCGATCTCAATCCCGATCGCGTCGCCATGCAGGATGCCACCGCTCAGATGGCGTTGCTTCAGTTCATGACTGCAGGTCTTCCTGAAGCAGCGGTGCCGTCAACCGTTCACTGCGACCATCTCATCCAGGCCAAGAGCAACGCGCGAATCGACCTCGCAACAGCCAACGATGTCAACGCCGAGGTGTACGACTTCCTCGAGTCCGTGTCGGCCAAGTACGGCATCGGTTTCTGGAAGCCGGGATCAGGCATCATCCATCAGGTCGTGCTCGAGCAATACGCCTTCCCGGGCGGAATGATGATCGGCACCGACAGCCACACACCCAACGCAGGTGGGCTTGGCATGATCGCTATTGGTGTTGGTGGCGCCGACGCCGTCGACGTCATGACCGGCTACCCCTTCAACGTTCGTTGGCCAAAGCTCATCGGCGTGAAGCTCACCGGCACGCTTGCCGGATGGTCGGCCCCGAAAGACATCATCCTCGAGGTTGCGCGCATCCTCACCGTGAAGGGTGGCACCGGCGCCATCGTCGAGTACTTCGGTCCTGGTGCCGAATCCATCTCGTGCACCGGCAAGGCCACCATCTGCAACATGGGTGCAGAAATTGGTGCAACCACTTCGCTGTTCGCCTACGACCCGGCGATGTCGCGTTACCTCAGCTCAACCGGCCGCGCCGACGTTGCCGCTGCCGCCGACGCGGTTGCGAGCGATCTTCGTGCCGACGATGAGGTCTTCGCCGATCCCTCTTCGTACTTCGACGAGGTCATCGAGATCGACCTTTCCTCACTCGAGCCCCTCATTAACGGCCC
>CAIKHC010000214.1 GCA_903827085.1 uncultured Candidatus Nemicrothrix sp.
CTTCCCCTTGCGGCCCGCCCCGCCTATGGCGTGATCGCTCCAGCAGCAGTTGGCTTGCTCCCGACCTGGATGCGCGAAGAACTGAAGCTTCCGCTTGTTCCGGCGCTCGATCCTCTTATCGTCCAACCCGCTGCACGCGCGCTCATTCGGACCCTCACGTGGGCAATCGAAGGCGCGTTCGAGGCCGACGCCGCCTGATCAGAATCAGTTGTGGGCGTGTGTTTGATTAGACGCCGTAACCGCCATCGATGTCGAGCATCTGACCAGTAATGAAGTCGGCTCGATCCGAAGCGAGAAAACACACAGCTTCGGCAATGTCGACGGCGTCACCGAACTTGCGAAGCGGAATGTTGCGCATCGTGACTTCGAGAGCAGCGTCATCAAGATCGCCCGAAGCCATCAGCCGAGCAGCCATTCCGTCGGTAAGCATGCCTGGCCCCACGCAGTTCGCTCGAACTCCAAAGCGACCTTCTTCAGCGGCAAGAGCGCGCACGACAGCTTCAACTGCGCCTTTTGTACCTGAAGACAGTCCGTCTCGAACCGGATAGCGACGCGTTGCTGCCGTCGTTACCGCCACGATGCTGCCGCCAACTTTGCGAAGATGCTCAAGAGCAGGTTGAACGACATTGAAGAACGCAACCGCTTCACCTTCAATTTGCGCCCGGTACGCCGAAGGTTCGACCCGACTCAGGTGTATTTGAGTGACGTGTGGCCCGGCAGCATGAACAAGCGTGTGGATTCCGCCGAACTCTGCGACTGCAGTAGACACGACTGACGCAGCGATCGACTCGTCGACCAAATCAGCAGGCATCGCCACGACTCGAACCTCGAGATCGGAAAGTTCGGAGATAATCGCATCGGCGGCGTCCCGGTTCGACCGGTAGGTGAAAAGCACGTCGCTGCCGCGCTCGGCCAACATGCGCACGATCGCCGCGCCAATGCCGCCACTTCCACCTGTCACCACCGCCGCGCCAGTACGGCCTGCGAAATCGTTCACGAGTGCTCCCCAGTTGAGACGTGCGGCAACACCGTACCTGTCAACACCCCTCGCTCAACGCGTCGCCCATCTCTATGCGACAAACTCACGGCATGAACCAATCTGAGGACGAGCCCCTCCGACTTTGTTTTGTCTGTCTTGGAAACATCTGCCGCTCTCCCACTGCCGAAGGCGTCATGCGTTCGCTCGTCGAAAACGCTGGGTTGTCCTCAGTCATTGAGGTTCACAGCGCTGGCACTGCTGGCTGGCACCGCGGTGAACTACCCGATGATCGAGCACGCGCGGAAGCCCGTCGCCGAGGAATCGAACTGACATCAAAAGCCAGCACGTTTCACCCCGGCGATGCGTCGTTTTACGATCTTGTTCTGGCTATGGACCACGCGAATGAACGTGATCTACGCGATCGCACTGAACCTGCACTTCATGACCGAATTATCCGCCTCCGCAAGTTTGATCCCGCCCTCACACCAACTGACCCGTGGGATGGCGACGTCCCCGACCCTTGGGCGGGTGGCGAGGATGGATTCATTGAGGTGTACGACCTCATCGAAGCAGCATGCCGTGGTCTTCTCGTTCACATTCAAGAGAATCAACTCCCTTGAGTTGTCGCCCCCAACCCATGGGGCCTCAGCCGTAGTATCGACCGCGTGACGGCATCAGCCACAGAGACCGCGAATTGTTCCTCGCTCGATGTCTCCGAAGACGACCAACAACCACCGATCGACCGCCGTCTGGTCATCATCGTTGCTGCGCTGATCGCCGTCATCCTTGGATTGCTGCTGTATCGACTCCTGACATCTGAGTGGTTGCCAATTGGCGACTACCGAACGCTTCAACTGCGCGTCGCCGACGTCGGTGGGTCGGAGACGCCCATCATCGGCGTTTACTCCAGATATCAGTGGAACCATCCGGGCCCGTTACTTTTCTATGTCCTTGCGCTCCCCTACCGATTAAGTGGCTCGTCGCCTATCGGGCTTCTCATTGGCGCACTTCTCGTCAATCTTGGAGTCATCGCTTCAACACTTTGGATCGCAGCACGAGCCGGCAGGCGAACCTTCGTACTCGTCGGCTTCTTTCTCGCTCTGCTCTGCTTCGGAATGAATCCCGCCGGTCTTGCCGATCCATGGAACCCGGAGTTCGTCATCCTCGCTGTGTTTGCGACAGCCGTCTCTTGCTGGCGCGCCGTCTTCGGCGATCGAGTCGCTGCAATAGCGCTCGTTCTGCTCGCCTCGTTTGCTGTGCAATGTCACGTCGGCAGCGCACTACCCGTCGCCCTACTCGTTGGCATTGGCGCACTCGCACTTGTCGTCCGCTCAGTTCGCGGAACCAACCGCTCTCACGACCGTCGAACAGCACTCATCGCTGCTGCTGTTGCCTTCGTGTGTTGGATTCCACCGATCATTGAGCAGTTCACGCAGTCGCCGGGCAATCTCCGACTGATCTATGGATTCCTTCGCAATCCGCCGCTCGAAACAACTGGGCTTGTAACCGGAGTTCAAATCATGTTTCGGTTCCTCTC
Source organism: uncultured Candidatus Nemicrothrix sp. (assembly GCA_903827085.1). Classification (GTDB taxonomy): domain Bacteria; phylum Actinomycetota; class Acidimicrobiia; order Acidimicrobiales; family Acidimicrobilacustridaceae; genus Acidimicrobilacustris; species Acidimicrobilacustris europaeus. The sequence goes on from CAIKHC010000214.1 coordinate 2,517, forward strand.
CATCCCAGGCAACTGGGTTCGGGGTGTGGAACCGTCACTCATCAACTCTGCGATCGATACATCCGGTTGGGCCATTCCTTGGGCGCTGATCGCATTAGGTGCAGCGAGCTGGTGGGCGTGGCGAAAGCACTGGCGAAATGAACTTGTGCTTTGCGGTATTGCTGGTGCGCTGGTTGTTTCCGGCGCAATTGCGGCCTCACGCATTGTGGGTGCACCGTCGCCGTACCTCCTGCGCTGGATGTGGGCGATCGCAGCGTTCGTATGGCTCGCAATTGCTGCCGTCGCGTTGCGACAGATTGCGCTCACCGCGTTCGGACGCCGCCACGCAACCAATCTGGTCGTTGTCGCAACAATTTTTGTATTGGTGGCAATGCTCATTCGCGGCGTCAACCTCACACCACTTCGACTCTCAGAGAGTTGGACTCGAGCAATCGCGGCATTAACGCCGCCAACCCTCGCAGCACTCGAAGGATTACCTGGTCCCATTTTTCTTGTAGACGGCTATGGCTTGGATGGATCAGCAGGGCTCGACGTCCTCGCGCAAGCCGAAGAAGTGGGAATCGACGTGCGCCGTGGCCCAAGTTGGGCATACATCTACGGAGACAAGCGAACGATCGAACGTTCGCAAGCTGCATCAGAACTGCTCTTCCTCACTGATTCAGCGCGGCTCGAGATGCAAACCAACCCCGACTACCGAGAAATCTTCAGCTACGACCCGCTGACACCAGATCAGCGCACCGAATTCAATGCGCTCGTCGCAAAATACGCTGCCTTCGATTCTCAACCAGGCATGTCGACTCTCGACCAAGTTCGCGCCCAAGAGCAGCTCCTCCAAAAGTGGGCGAAAGCCGAACTCGCAGCGAAATCCCCGAGCGCAGATTTCAAGCGATACCTGAAATTGCTCCTCGATGGTCCGGTCGTTTCTGTGTTCGTCTCGAACGGACCGCCTCGCTAATTCAGAGCCCTCCGGGCACCAAAGCCTTCATCAACAGCGGAACTAGCATCACCTTGTCGTGACCGCCGCTCCTGCCCCCTCCCCTGCATCTGGCCAAACAGCCAAGATGCGACCCCGAGCACGACTCGCAGTTCTTGTCGGACGCACCGTCGCTTGGGCATCGCGAGTAGTGCGCTTCGGAACCGGATCGGTCATTGGCGGCCGGGCGTCACTGCTCGTTGACCGAAACCTTCTTGCGGAACTCACTGGCTCACGCGATGTCGCAATCGTCAGCGCAACCAACGGGAAAACCACGACAACGAAACTTCTCTCCGCTGCACTGAGCTCCCACCAACGCGTGGTCTCAAATTGGCTTGGCGCCAACATGACTCCTGGGATCGTCGCCGCTCTCGCTTCAGCGAACTCGACAGATACGGCAGTTCTCGAAGTTGACGAGCGTTGGGTCGATTCGGTCCTTCGTGCCACAAACGCCAGCACCGTGGTGCTACTGAATCTGAGTCGTGATCAACTCGACCGGACTCAGGAAGTTCGCAAACTGGCCGAACAGTGGCGCGACGCGCTTACTGCGACTCCGCCACGCACAGTCATCGCAAATGCCGATGATCCCCTCGTGACATGGGCCGCTCTTGCCGCACCAAACGTCACATGGATCGCCACCGGACAGGAATGGACCTCCGATGCTGCGGGATGTCCTGCGTGTTCGGGCCGGATCGACTTCGTCGACACCGAGTGGGCCTGCACCTCGTGTGACCTCAAACGTCCCCGAGTCGATGTGTTTGTCGAAGACGACACCATTTCCATCGCCGGTCGCAGTTTTCGTTCACCATTGGCACTGCCCGGCCGGGTAAACCGCGTGAACGCTGCATTTGCACTTGCAGCATCCACAGCAATGGGCGCTGACCTCGATGCGGCATTCGACGCACTCGATGACATCACTGAAGTTGCGGGCCGGTACCGCGTTGCCGATTTCAAAGGCACAAACATTCGCCTCCTTTTGGCCAAGAACCCCGCCGGCTGGCATGAAGCACTCGAACTTCTCGAGGGTCCATCAACACCCCTAGTTATTGCCATTAACGCCCGAATCGCCGATGGCCACGATCCTTCTTGGCTTTGGGATGTCGCCTATGAACGCGTAGGCAATCGACTTGTGATCGCCATAGGCGAACGACGTCACGACCTGGCCGTGCGTTTCCGCTACGGAAACATCACTCATCGCATCGCGGACAGTCTCGAAGAGGCTCTCGAACTTGTTCGCCAGTCATCTGACTTCGACCCAGCCGTTCCCGTTGACGTCGCGTCGAATTACACAGCATTCCAAGATCACCTCGAAAAAGTTGGCGGCGTACTGTGACAAGTACTCCCGACCTCAACCGAACTGACTCTGCAGTTCGAATCGTTTCGCTCTATCCAGACCTTCTCGGCACCTACGGCGACGGGGGCAACGCGCTCGTTCTTTGCCGTCGTCTCGAATGGCGAGGGATTGCCGTAGAGCACATCACCGTCGATGCCGGAGCACCCGTTCCCGATTCCGCCGACCTCTACCTCGTTGGCGGCGGAGAAGACGGCCCGCAGGTGCAGGCCACCCGCGAACTTGAGCGCAGCCAAGGACTTCATCGAGCTGTCGACAAGGGAGCAGTTGTCCTCGCCATTTGCGCGGGCATGCAGATCCTTGGTCATCGATTTCCCGATGCAACCGGAACCAGCCGCAGTGGGCTTGGTTTGCTCGACTGTGAAACCGTCAGAGTCAACCGCCCTCGCGCCGTCGGTGAACTCCTCACCACCAACGCCCACCTCACAACTGCCCACGGGCTTGTCGAACTAGGTCCACTCACCGGGTTCGAAAACCACGCTGGTCGGACCATTCCCGGGTCCAACGCCGTGTCGCTCGCGTCTGTCGAAGTTGGCGAGGGCAACGGAGATGGCTCTGAAGGTGTGGTGACCGGAACGGTGGTTGGCACGTACCTGCACGGGCCGGCGCTTGCACGTAATCCCCGCCTCGCCGATGCCCTACTCGAATGGATTGTCGGACCGGCAGCGATGACACCGCTTGACGACAGCGACGTCGACGCGCTTCGAGCTGAACGAATTCACGCAGCACGAGAGCACGAACTCGCTCCGCGTCGCTCATGGCGCGACATCCTGAGGCGATCATGACAACAGAACTCACCCGTCCCCAACGATCTTTGCGGTCAGTGACCCAGTCAGTGATTCTCACGTTTTCTCTTCTACTTCTCGTTCTCGCAGATGTCCTCGCCTTCAATCAGTTCGCGACCCAATCGGCGACCGACGCGATTCTCCAAATCGTCGTGTTCGCTGTCGGCGGGGCTGGACTCTTCGAGTTTCTCCGCCGGGTGTTGTGTTGCACCTCGGCTACCGGCCGCAGGTCGGCAATCGTCCCCGGGGTGCTGAGCGCTGCTGCATTCATCGCATGGCGCCTGCATGCGCCCGTGGGCTGGCTCGTCATCATCACGATTGCCTCGGCCGCCTTCCTTGGCACCATCGCTGTTCGTTCTCTCTGGGGTCCCGAGAGCCGCAAGGTCTCGGAATCTGTCCAACTCCTGGGGCTGTTATGTCTCGCCCAAACAATCGTTCTTGTCTATGTCGCCGTCCTCGCCGCGGTCGACGCCAGTTCCGTGCTCTTCACTTGAGTCAGGCACAGGCCGACTCTCCATCAGGCGGTGCTACCGAGTTCTGAGTGGGCGCAAAATGGTCACGAACGCCTATCGTGTCGCCATGACACTCAACGTTGGAGACCCCATCCCTTCCGTCGATCTCTTCGTCATGGGCGCAGCCGGACCTGAAAAGGTCAACACCGCCGATGTCCTCGGATCAGGAAAAGTTGTTCTATTCGCCGTGCCCGGAGCGTTCACGCCCGGCTGTTCGAAGGTTCACCTTCCTGGATTCGTCCAGCAGGCCAGCGAACTCACGGGCAAAGGCGTCGACCGCATCGCTTGTCTCTCCGTCAATGACGCGTTCGTCATGGGCGCATGGGGCGACGACCAGCAAGTTGGCGACGCAATCACCATGCTTGCCGATGGCAACGGCGAATTCACTCAAGCCATGGGCCTCGTCATGGACGGCACCGGTTTCGGGCTTGGTGTTCGATCAAAGCGTTACGCCGCGATCATCGAAGACGGCGTCATCACCAGTATCGACGTCGATGAAAACGGTGGCGTTGAAGTCAGTTCATGTTCTGCAGTGATCGGGCGCCTCTAAACCCTTTCCTACCGCAAAACATCCTCGTCGTACTCACTCAGGTCTGGGCTCCACCCAGACCTGAGTTGCGTTTTGCTCAGAGTGAGCGGCCGGCAAGGTAGCCGGTACGAACAGCGCCTTCGATGTAGTCAACCGAAATCGCGTCACCAACAACTTGTACTTCGAATCCATCTGCGATCAGTTGTTCGGCAATCGAGTGGTCAGTGTGCACACCACTAGCGATGACAACGGCATCGGCACGCACCGTACGAGCATCGTCACCGATGCGATAGGAAACATTGCTCTGCGTGATCGATACGAGATCTGCACCGGTGATGAACTCAACACCATGGTTGCGAGCCTCGTGCACGGCACGAGCCCGTCGGGGGTGAGCCATTTCGAGTCCTAGCTTCTCGCCCGCTTCAAGGACAGTGACGCTGCGGCCGCGTTCGGCAAGGTATTCGGCAAGTTCAACGCCGACGAGTCCGCCACCAACAACGACGACGCGTTTGCCGATTGGCATCCACCGCTTCGACAAGGACCTCACCCGATCCATATTCGACATCAAGCCAAGTGAACGACCGATCCAAACGAGGAGTCGGCGGTGAATCGGAAGCCGAGCCGCAGCGGCCGGATCGTCTCCGGTCAGCAGTGCACGCAGATCATCACCCGAGAAAACATGCGGCAACGTTGAGCCCGGCACATCTGGACGCTCGCGTCGCGCACCTGTGGCGACAATGACTACATCGGCGTTCAGCTCTTGTAGCAGTGTCGCCGTCACGGGGGTTGAGGTACGGATATCGACGTCGAGTCGAGAGATCTCGGTCGTGAGATAACGAACGAATTGGGCGTTCATTGGGGTTGTAAGAGAAGAAAATCGCGCGGTGCCGCCCAGATACGGAGACTTCTCGAGCAATGTCACCGAGTGACCGCGAACAGCTGCAACCCGCGCTGCCTCCATGCCACCTGGGCCGCCGCCAACCACTACGACGCGACGACGGACCTCGGCCAGAACCAGTGGACCTTCCTCGTAATGACCAAGTTCTGCGTTAATTGCGCAGATCGGAGCGCCGTCCCAAAAGTTCTGAGCCACGCACACATAACAATTAATGCAGGTGCGGACTCGCTCGGGAGTACCTGAGAGCAACTTCGCCGGCAGTTCAGGATCAGCGAGAAGTTGTCGGCCCATCGAAACGAAATCGCAGTCACCATTTTTCAGGTGAGTCTCGGCGGCATCGGGGAGGATGCGGCCTACTGCGATCACTGGAACCGACACGGCCATCTTTACAACCGCGGCAAGGCCCACGTACTGGTCGGGCTGCCACGGAAGTGGACCATTGGTAAATCCGATACCCATCGAATTGGGACCAGAAGCCGAAACGTGAATCGCGTCGGCGCCTGCAGCTTCCGCGATAACCGCATACTCAGCACAGAGTTCTGGAGTGATCCCACCATCGACATATTCACGACCATCGAGCCGGACGATGATTCCAAAGTCAGAGCCGCATCGCTTACGAATTGCCGTGATGATTTCGACAAGCAACCGGGCTCGATTTTCTACCGAACCGCCGTACTCATCGTCGCGAACGTTGTAGTGGGGCGAAAGAAATGTTGAGATCAGATACCCGTGCGCTGCGTGGATTTCAATGCCATCCAAGCCCGCCTTCTTGACCCGCTCAGATGCATCGGCGAACTGATTGATCACCCAAACAATGTCGTCAGCGGTGGCGGCGCGTTGCTTCCCCCGCTTGCCACCTGTGAGGCCCGCCATCCTCATGAGCTCATCCATGGTGATCGCGCTCATGTCTGATTCATCGTCGGGAAGCGGCACCGAAGGAACGAGTTGTTCACGATCCTGCATCGCGTCGACACCAGCAGTCTTTCCGTGATGGCAAATCTGCACAACCATTTTCGAGCCATGACGATGCACCGAATCGGCGAGTCTCGTCAGTCCTGGAATGAATCGATCGTCGGAGAGCGCCGGCTGATGCAACGAGGTTGCGCCGACGGGCCACGCCACTGCCGAAGTTTCGAGAATGAGGAGCCCCACTCCGCCACGAGCTCGTGCCTCGTAATGAGCGATATTGAGATCGGTGATGGTGCCGTCGTTACAACTGTTTTGATCCATCGCCGGCAACACGATGCGATTCCGAGTGTTGATCGGACCGATACGGCCCTGCGTTAGAAGCTTGGGATGAGGCACCGGCAGATCCTACGACCCTCTCCTTGAAGAATGAACCCCGAACGCGCCGGTGCCCCGCCGAAGCAGGGCACCGGGTACAACTCGCTCACAGCGCTTTAGCGCTGCAACGGAATTAGCTAACGACCTTGCCCTTGAGCTTGTCGAATTCAGCCTGATCGATGACGCCACGATCCTTGAGGTCGGCGAGACGATGAAGTTCGTCGGCCGGGGTGGTGCCTGCTGCGTTGCGGATGTAGTTCTGCATTGCTGCGTCCTGAGCCTTTGCGGCCTCGATTGCGTGCTGGTTCATCTTGCCGCCACGAACGATGAGGTACACAAGCACACCGAACAACGGAACGATAAAGATCCCCACGACCCAAATGGCCTTATGGACGCCACCCATGTCAGGGCTGCGGAAGATATCGATGAAGACACTGATTGCCAACCAGATCCAGATGAATAAACATGTGAACCAGAGCATGGACCAAACAACTTCGCCGACACCCCAACAACTGCTCGCTGCAAACATTTCTTCCTCCTGTGTGCCAAGGGTGACACGTCGAACGGCGCGAGACGGTCTCTCACGACTTGGAAAGACTACCGATTACTGAAGCGTTCGTGACGCATAGGAATATTTTTTGTTCTGTCAGTGGTTCAAGGCGTTATCGCAGTCCGAGAGACCGGCTCCGGTGACAATTGCCGTCGGAA
>CAIKHC010000215.1 GCA_903827085.1 uncultured Candidatus Nemicrothrix sp.
ATTCCTTGAACGTGAAGACAAGGAACTCGCACTGCTTTGCATCCAGGTCTACAACGACTGGATGATCGACGAGTGGTGTGGCGGCGCTGGTTACGGCCGTCTTATTCCCCTCACAATGATTCCTCTGTGGGATGTTGACTTGGCTGTTGCCGAGGTCAAGCGCTGTGCAGCAAAGGGCAGCCACAACATCACTTTCTCGGAAAACCCAGTTCCGCTCGGGCTTCCGTCGTTGCACTCAGGTCATTGGGAAAAGTTGTTTGCTGCGTGCGTCGAGACCGACACCGTTATCAACATGCACATCGGTTCCTCGTCGAAGATGCCTTCGACGGCTCCCGATGCTCCGTTCATCATTTCCTCAACGCTGACGTTCCAAAACGCGATGGGTTCATTGCTTGATTTCGTCTTCGGTGGCGTCTTCGAACGGTTCCCCGATCTGCGCGTTGCCTACTCCGAAGGTCAGGCCGGCTGGCTTCCGTACATCCTTGAGCGTTCCGACAAGTTGTGGGAAGAGCGTTTGCTCGACACCACCGGTTTTGGTTCCAATCTCAAGCAGCCGCCGTCCACCTACATGAAGCAGAACGTTTGGTACTGCATCTTCGATGACGAAACCGCCATGAAGAATCGTGATGTCATCGGAATCGACCGCCTCACATTCGAGGTCGACTACCCGCATGCCGACTCCACCTTCCCGCACACCAAAGAGGTTGCTGAGCGCATGGCTGCGAAGGCCGGCTTCAACGACTACGAGGCGCATCGCTTCTTCCGGGGCAATGCCATCGACCTCTACAAGCTGGACAAGTACTACGGGATCATGAAGTAGATCTCCGCCTCCGAGAATTTCGAAGGACCCGGCCCAATTCTGAGCCGGGTCCTTCTCGTTTTCCGGCTGAGATCTGTCGGATGTAGAGCCGACGCAGGCTCGCCGCTAGCCTTCGCCATCGTTACGACACACCTCTGGGGGAGATATGACAGACAAGCGATTGCTCGATCGAGTTGCCGTGATCACCGGCGCCGGCGATGGCATTGGTAAGGGTATTGCGCGTCGATTTGCGCAAGAAGGTGCCCGAGTCGTGATCGCCGAAATCGATGGCGAAACCGGACCAATGGTGGCGCAGGAATTACAAGACGACTTCGGAGTCGAAGCGTTCTACCTCCATACCGATGCGACCAAAGAAGAAGACAATCGGCGTGCCGTGAAAGAAGCGGTGGCCCGTTGGGGAACCGTGGACATCCTGGTGAATAACGCGTGGGGCGGCGATCGCGCCGGTCTGCAGCGTGTCGACAAGATGCCAGATGATGCAATGGACCACGCATGGCACATGAATGTGATGGGTCCGCTGTGGGCGATGAAAGAAGCGTTTCCCCATATGCGCGCACAGGGCAAGGGGCGCATCATCAACATCTGTTCGCTCAATGGTGTGAATGCTCACATGGGCAGCGTTCACTACAACTCCACCAAAGAGGCGCTCCGTTCACTCACCCGTACCGCAGCGCGTGAATGGGCAGGGTTTGGAATTACGGCCAACGTGATCTGCCCCGGCGCCAAGACCACTGCATTCCGAATGTTTGAGCAGATGGCCCCGCAGGTGGCGGCGGAATCAGAAGCAGCGAATCCGATGGGTCATCTCGGTGATCCTGAAACGGAAATCGCACCGGTCGCCTTCTTCCTTGCCAGCGACGACTCTTGCTACATCACTGGCAACACACTGTTCGCCGACGGCGGCAGTCACATCAATGGCGCTGTTTGGGTCCCCGACCTCAGCGATTGATCTCACTCAACTTTTCATTTCGAACGAGCGACGCAGACGCGTCACGAAAGGGCACCATGAAAATCGGACTCGTGTGGGGATACTGGCCAGCACAGCCCCCCAAGGACTTTGTTGAAATCACCCAAGAAGCAGAGAAGGTCGGATTCAACTCGGTCTGGACGGCAGAGTCTTGGGGATCAGATGCGTTCACTCCGCTTACCTGGCTCGCAGCACACACCTCAAAGATCAAACTCGGAACCGGTGTGGTGCAGTTGTCCGCACGTACTCCTGTTGCGACAGCAATGGCAGCAATGACGCTGGATCACCTTTCGAACGGTCGTGTCATTCTCGGCCTCGGTGTCTCTGGCCCGCAGGTTGTCGAGGGTTGGTACGGCCGTCCCTCAAATAAGCCATTGGCTCGCACCCGTGAATATGTCGACATCATTCGCACGGCGTTGCGTCGCGAGGGGCCGCTTGAAAACGATGGCGAGTTCTACCCGATGCCCTATCGCGGCGAGGGTTCCACTGGTCTTGGCAAACCGCTCAAGATCATGACCCACCCGTTGCGTTCGGAAATTCCGATTTACCTCGGCGCCGAAGGTCCGAAGAACGTCGCGCAGACTGCAGAGATCGCCGATGGCTGGCTTCCCCTCTACTACTCGCCGTTCCGCCAAGAGGTCTACGCCGAGCAACTGACCGCGGCCAAAGAAGGCTTCGGGATCAGTTCTCTCGTGACCTTCAACGTGACCGACGACGTTGCGACTGGTCTTTGGCCGGTGAAGGCAACGCTGGGCTTCTACATCGGGGGCATGGGTGCGAAGGGGCAGAACTACCACACCAAGCTCATGGCTCGTATGGGATTCGAAGAAGAGGCCTACAAGATCCAAGACCTGTTCTTTGCCGGCAAGCGTGACGAGGCAATTGCCGCTGTTCCCGATGACTTCGCCGATGAGATCTCATTGGTCGGACCAGCGTCGCGGATCAAGGAACGGCTTGAACACTGGCGCAACTCGCCAATTACCGAGCTTCTCATTTCGGCGCGTAGCCCCGAAGCTCTTCGTCAGGCAGCTGAGCTCGTTAACGGCTGAGCGCTTCCTGCGTTTTTGTTTCCCTGCCCATTTTCAACATCTTTTCCGGAGTCTCGATGTCCTCGTACAACCTTGGTGACCTGATCGAACTGGTCGCTGCTGCAAACCCTGACCGCCTCGCAGTTGTTGGCGGCGGCACTCGCTACACCTTTGATGAGTTCGACAAGCGAACGAATCAGGTCGCGCAGATGCTCATTGGGCTTGGTTGTGAGCCCGATTCAAAGGTCGCGGTCTACGCCTGGAATCGCGTTGAGTGGGCAGAACTTCTCTTCGGGTCGTTCAAGGCTCGCGTTATCCCGATCAACGTGAACTATCGGTACGTTGCTCACGAACTCGAGTATTTGTTCGATAACTCCGACAGCGAAGTCGTGGTGTTCGAACGAGGCTTTGCTCCGGTGATCGACGAGATTCGCTCGAAGCTCACAAAGGTCCGTGAGTTCGTTGTTATCGAAGACGGAACAGACCATCCGACGCCGTGGGCGAAGGACTATGACGAACTCGTTAACGAACAATCCGACGCAACATTCTCGAACGGGCGCACCGGCGACGACCTGTACTTCCTCTACACCGGCGGAACAACGGGCATGCCCAAGGGCGTCATGTGGCGCCACGAAGACATCTTTTTCGCTGCGTTGAGTAGCGCTCTTGGTGCTCCGCTCACCTCACCCGAAGAAATCAGTCAACGTTCGTTGCCAGTCGAATTTGCACTACCAAGCCTCATCATCGCCCCGCTTATGCATGGTGCAGCGCAGTGGGGAATGTGCAACATGCTGTTCGCCGGCGGTCCAGTCGTTCTCTACACCGGTCACGGTTTCGATGCGCATGAGATTTGGTCGATTGCTGAGCGCGAGAAGTGCATGGGCATCACGCTGGTTGGCGATGCAATGGGTCGTCCGCTCGCCGACGCACTCGTTGATGGAAAACAGACCTGGGACTTGTCGTGTGTATTCCGAATTGGTTCGGGCGGTGGCGTGTTCTCTCCCGCGGTTCAGCAAGCGTTGAAAGACGCCCTTCCGCACATCATGGTGATGGACAGTTATGGCGCGTCGGAAACCGGTGCCGGTGGTATGTCGGCTGAAGGCGGAGCGCGTCGCTTTATGGTGTCGCCTGAGTTGCAGGTGCTCGACGAAAATCTTGTTCCGATTCCTCCGGGTTCGGAACAGATCGGTCAGCTCGCCCGAACTGGCCATATCCCGATGGGGTATTACAAGGACGAAGAAAAGACCGCCAAGACATTTCCGACCGATGCAAAAGGTCAACGTTGGTCAGTGCCTGGTGACTCAGCGTCTGTCGATGCCGAGGGCATCGTGACGCTTCTTGGTCGCGGTTCGCAGTGCATCAACACCGGTGGCGAAAAGGTGTATCCCGAAGAGGTCGAAGAGGCACTTAAGGAACATCCCGGCGTCTACGACGCTCTTGTTGTCGGTGTTCCCGATGAGCGATGGGGCGAGCGAGTCGTTGCGGTGGTGCAACCCCGAGAGGGCTCGAACCCGACACTCGAGGAGTTGTCGAGCCACTGCCGTAATTTCGTTGCGGGCTACAAGGTGCCGAGAGCGATCACCTATGTTGATCAAGTGAAGCGGTCACCCTCGGGTAAGGCCGACTATCGCTGGGCCAAGGAAGCCGCGACCGCCGGAGTGACTGACGTATGAGCGTTGATCTGGGACTCAGTCCCGACCAGGAATCCATCGCAGAACTGTTTGATGGGTTCTTCAGCAATGAAGCTCCACCCGCAGTGGCCCGCGCGGCCGAGCCACTTGGGTTCGATCGAGATCTCTGGAACAAGGTGATCGAACTCGGCGCCCCGGGAATGGGAAGCGCGCCTGAGAACGGTGGCGGTGGCGCTTCTCTCGGCGATCTTGTCGTCGTTGCTGAAACCATTGGCCGATCTATCGCTCCGGTTCCTTTGGTCGATCACCTTGCTGCACTCAGTCTCCTTACTGACGCTGACTTGGTCGCTGGTGAAGTCATCGCCGCAGTTGCGGTTCGTCCCGCCGATGACAACGGGGTCTGGTCGCTGGTTCCAACTGGTGCGGTTGCCGATGTCGTGGTTGGTGTCGATGGCGATGAAACCGTTGTGGTTCGTTCAGTGCCGCCGATGTCAGGTCCTCGTAATCACGGTTCGATGCCTCTTGCCAATCGTTCGGCGCGCGAAGGCGCCCGAACGGTTCTCGGACCAGCATCACTTTTCGACACCGTCCTCGACCGCTGGAAGCTCCTCACCGCTGCCGCCCTCGTAGGTATCGCTGATGCAGCGAAAGAACTTGGCGTTGCCTATGTGAAGGAACGCGAACAGTTCGGTGTCCCTGTTGGTTCGTTCCAGGCAGTCCAGCACGGACTCGCCGATCTCCCCGTCGCCATCGACGGCGGTCGCCTGCTTACTCACAAAGCCGCATGGGCGCTCGACAACGTCACTGATGGTCTTCTCGATTGGGCGAATAACGACATCACCGATGGTCCTGCCCTTGCAACCATGGCGCTGCTCTTCGCTGCCGATGCAGCAGTGATGGCGACTGATCGAAGCCTGCATTACCACGGCGGTTATGGATTCGCCGAGGAATACGACATCCAGATGTATTACCGACGTGCGCGCGGTTGGTCTTTGATTCTCGATGACCCGACCACCGTGAGCCTTTCGTTGGCCGACCGTCTCTTCGGATCCGTGGAGGGCTGACATGGATTTTTCACTTTCACCTGAAGTTGTTGAGTTCCGCGATGAAATTCGCAGCATCGTTCGCGAGTTTGTGACACCAGAGATTGCCGATCGCATGCACACCACTGGCGTGTTCGATGCGCCGGAACTCAATCTTGAACTTGGCCGTCGCGGCATTCTTGAGCGAGCGTGTCCTGGTCTTGGCAAGGGCGACCCCATCGAGATGTACGTGATGTTCAACGAACTCGAAAAGGCCGGTGCTCCTTACGATGGCCTTGCCGTTGCGCTGATGATCGCTGCTGTTGTGAACAAACTCGGCACCGATGAGCAGAAGGAACGCATCATTCCTTCAATCATTTCTGGTGAAGCACTTGTTTGCATGGGCTATTCCGAGGCCGACTTTGGTTCCGACGTCGCATCAATCAAAACGCGTGCGGTGAAAGATGGCGATGAATGGGTCATCAACGGTTCGAAGATGTGGACCACGCTTGCGCAGGTTGCCGAGTGGTTGATCCTCCTCACTCGCACAGACCTTGATCTTCCCAAGCACAAGGGCCTCACAATGTTCATCCTTCCGATGAACACTCCGGGCATCACGGTTGAGCCAGTGCACACTCTTGGCACCGAAATTACCAATGCGACCTGGTACGACGACGTCCGAGTTGGCGACGACGCCGTGCTTGGCGGCGAGAACAGCGGCTGGCGAACCATGACCACCGTGCTTGCATTTGAACGCGGCGTCATGGGCGGGACCAACGCTGGTGTTCCATTGCTTCGTCATTTCCACGATTGGGCCGAGGCCAATGGGGTTTTCGATGAACCCACAACTCGTGAGCGCATGACTCGTTCGGTCATCGACATGCAGGTGGCGACGCTTCTCACCATGCGTTCAGCATGGATCGCTGCATCGGGTGGCATGCCCGGCCTTGAAGGTTCGATGACCAAAGTGTTTGCGGTCGAGGCCTACCAACGCGCGTCGCGCTGGACCCAAGCCACCGCTGGTCCCGCCGGGCTCCTCCAGTTCCATGAAGAGGGTGCAGCGGGCGAAGGCTTCGTCGAATACGACGCCCGGCACTCGCCGGTGATGTCGATTTACGGTGGCACCTCCGAGATCAATCGGAACAACATCGCCGAGCGACACCTCGGTCTCCCGAAGTCGCGTTGACCGGGAAAAAATCTGCCGCCCGACATTGCCCTCTCCCTGTAACGGCGATACGGTGACCCTCGTCACGGGCATCGGAATGCGGTGCCGAATCTCAGGGGGCAACGTTGAGCAGCGAAGAGCGATACATCGTCATTTCGGCCGATGGGCATGCCGGGGGAGACATCCCCGATTACCGGCCGTATTTGGAATCGAAGTGGCATGAGGATTTCGACGCCTGGGCAGCCGATTACGAAAATCCGTATGAAGACCTTGAAGGCGACCTCGGTGGCCGCAATTGGGACTCCGCTCGCCGAATGGCCGATCTTGAGGCCGATGGTCAAGCAGCAG